>JANMJX010000032.1:0-19513 GCA_031371575.1 Sphingomonadales bacterium | reverse complement strand
TAAGATCATAGCTTCCCCGATAACGACTTTGACGTACGCGTGGATGATGCTTGATGCGCTATCGATAATGTGACACCCGCTCAACAAGGTTGTTTCGGGGGGAATGTTCATGAAAGTGTTGCGCACGCCGGAGGCGGCTTTTGCCGGGCTTAAAGACTATCCATTTGCACCGCATTTTGTGGATATCAAGGACACGCAATCGGGCTCCCATTTGCGTTTACATTATGTCGACGAAGGTCCGCGCGACGCGCCTGTTGTGTTGATGATGCATGGGGAACCAAGCTGGTCCTATCTTTACCGCAAGATGGTCGCCCCCGTCGTGGCTGCAGGCTTCCGAGTCGTTGCCCCCGATCTGATCGGGTTTGGCAAGTCGGACAAGCCTGCTGCGCAAGGTGATTACAGCTATGCGCGCCATGTTGCCTGGATGCGGGGATGGGTGGAGCAGTTGGATTTGAAGAATGTGACCTTGGCCTGTCAGGATTGGGGATCTTTGGTAGGGCTTCGCCTTGTGGCAGAAATGCCGGACCGGTTTCATGCCGTTGCGCTCTCAAATGGTGGCCTGCCGGAGGGCGGCGACGCACCACGTGCGTTTAAGATCTGGCGGGCATTTTCGAAATGGAGTCCGGTCTTCCCCATTGGCAAGATTGTCAGCGCGGGCACGAAGCGTTGGCTCTCCCCCGATGAAATAGCGGCTTATGATGCGCCATTCCCGGATTCTTCGTTCAAGGCAGGGGCGCGGATATTCCCTAGCTTCGTTCCTTTTGAAAACAATGTGGCGTTGCCGGACCAGAAGCGCGCATGGGCGGTGCTCGACGCATGGGACAAGCCATTTTTGTGCTGCTTTTCGGACCGGGACAGCATTACCCGCGGTGGAGAAACCCGCTTCATCGGACGCGTTCCGGGAACCGCCGGGCAAAACCACCGAAGCCTGCATGGCGGTCATTTCATCCAGGAGGACGATCCCCACGGATTTGTCGATTGTATATTGGAAGTAGCGCGCGCTTCGTAATGTTTCAGCGTCAGGCGGTGCCGCGTGTTAGCAGTCGTACGGGTACCGGGCTAATGTCGGGGGTTTCGCGTTTAAACACGGCAAGCAACGCCTCCACCAGCATTTCGCCGGCCTGCACATAATCCTGTTCGATGGTCGTGAGCGGCGGCTGCGCATATGCGCCCGTTGCGATACCGTCAAAGCCGATCACGCGCACATCCTTGCCTACGGCGATATCATGCTCGTCCAGCGCGCGCATCGCGCCCAAAGCGATGAAATCATTGGCACAGAACAATCCGTCAAAGACGATATTATCCCGTATCAAGCCTTTGACTACAGCATAGCCCTGATCCTCGCGCACGGCGTTTTCCGGAAGTGGCGGGCAAATGGCTTGCATGCCCCTGTGCTCCATTTCGCCTAGATAGGTGGTGACCCTGTCCTGGAATTGCGGCTGTTCGCTGTTGGTCGGGCCAATATAGGCAATATGCTTGCAACCCTTTTCCAGCAAATGTTCAATGGCCAAGCGTGCGCCCTGAACATTGTCGCTCTTGATGGAGATCAGGTCTTCTTTGCTTGCGCCCCAGCAAATCATGGGTGTCTGGTGCCGGGCATATTCGCCGAAAAAATGCCAGCCTTCGAGATTTTGACCGCTGCCAATCACGATCAGTCCATCGGCTTGTCTGCTGCCGGTATAATTGGCGAAGAAATTGGCGGGTGAATCCTGAAACGAGATGATGAGGTTGTAACCGCGCTCTGACGCGGACGCAGCAATGCATCCAAGCAGCGACAGATAAAACGGGTTGATGTTCGCCTTATTCTCGCCCTGGCGACACAGGATGACCAGTGCGATCGAATGGGTTTGTTGGGTACGCAAACGCAGCGCATTGTGGTCGACGGAATAATTGAGTTCATTGGCGAGCGCGACAATGCGCGCCCGCGTGTTCTCATTAACCTTTTTATCCCCGCGCAAGGCACGCGACACCGTGGGTTGTGACACCCCAAGCATGGCGGCAATCTGATGCGCCGTAATCCGCCCTTCTTTACCCATGCCGCGCCGTTAGCACCCGCAATGGGTCAAGTCACGCGGCGAGGGCAGTTTCAGGTGCAACAAAGGCAAGACCAAGGCTTTCAGCCACGGCCTGACTCGTAACCTTGCCCTTGTGGACATTCAATCCAGCGAGCAATCCGCGCCCGGTCTCGGTGCCGCTCTCGAGGGCGGCAACTCCCTTATCCGCGAGTGCGAGACCATAAGGCAGGGTTGCGTTGTTCAATGCGGCCGCACTGGTTTGCGGAACCGCGCCAGGCATATTCGCCACGCAATAATGGATGATGCCATCAACGACATAGGTTGGTTCGGCGTGGGTGGTGGGGCGCGATGTTTCGAAGCAGCCGCCTTGGTCGATCGCAACATCGACAAGGACCGAGCCGGGCTTCATCCGCTTGAGCATTTCGCGCGTAACGAGCCGCGGCGCGCTTGCACCGGGAATGAGCACTGCGCCGATGACAGCGTCAGCAATGCTGATTTCATGGTCAATCGTCTCGAGCGTCGAATAGCGTGTGCGCACGCGGCCGTTAAACATTTCGTCAAGCTGGCGCAGGCGGGGTATCGAGCGATCCACTATCGTAACCTCGGCGCCAAGGCCAACGGCCATGCGCGCGGCATGGGTGCCAACGACGCCACCACCAAGTACAGTGACGCGGCCAGCCGGCACACCTGGAACACCGCCAAGCAAGATACCGGCACCACCTTCGCTGCGACGCATGGCTTCGCCGGCGGCTTCAATCGCAAGGCGGCCAGCGACTTCGCTCATGGGGGCCAGCAGGGGCAGGGTGCCGCGGTCGTCAGTGACGGTTTCATAAGCAATCGCGGTGCATCCGCTCGCAATCAGGCCCTTCGCCTGTTCGGGGTCGGGCGCAAGGTGCAAATAGGTGAAGAGCAATTGATCGGGACGAAGTTGAACCCATTCGCTTGGTTGGGGCTCCTTCACCTTAACAATCATGTCGCAGCCCGCGAAAATTTCTGCAGCCGTTTCAGCAATCTCAGCGCCAGCAGCGCGATAGGCATCATCGCTTGCCATGATGCCTGCACCTGCGCCCGACTGGACAATGACTTGATGGCCATGGGCGACATATTCGCGGACCGCTCCGGGTGTTAACCCGACGCGATACTCATGAACCTTGATTTCACTAGGCACGCCAACACGCATGATTTTGCTCCTGAAATATTATCAGTCGCAAAAATAGCATCGTCCGCAAGGCAATACTGTGCAAAGATTCGACTTCTTAGCGAAATTGGCACATATATTCTTCGTATTTTAGCGTTTGGATAAAGATTCTATGCAACTTGATCGTACAGACCGTAAATTACTTGGTGCCTTGGTTGCCAACGGCCGCGCGACTCAATTGGAGTTAGGCGAAGCTGCTGGACTATCGCCAAGCGCAGCTGCGCGCAGGCAGAAGTCTCTGGAAGACGAAGGCATATTGCGTGGCTACAGGGCAGACATCAATTTGCGGAAGCTTGGCCTTTCAGCGACCGTGATGGTGACGATCACGCTCGACAGCCAGAGCGAAGAAGCCATGGCAGCGTTTGAGGCAGCGGTCGTGAATAGCCCTTCCACTATTCGATGCCACTTGATGAGCGGAAGAAACGATTATCTGCTGGTTGTTCGCGCCGCGTCCATTGAGGATTACGAGATCATTCACCGGCAGGAAATTGCGCGTTTGCCGCGTGTGGCGCGGATTGAAACCGCATTTGCGTTGCGTGAGGTCGTCAACAGGACGGTCCCACCCCGCGTGTTTGACCGTTAAATGTGTTGGCGACGTCCAAGAGTTTAGCATGCAATACAAAGGGTGGGAACTTGTCCGACCAAATCCGGTTTATATTTCCAGAAATGGAGATACGACATGGGAAGAACAGTAGGTATCAGCGTTGGTGGTTTAATTTTGCTCGTGGTGATCGTTGCGATATTATTCTGACACAATAGGGCAATCGGCGGTCCAATATCTAAGCGCCGCTTTTTCTTTGTTTTCAGCTATTTGGTTGTTCATTGTTACAGCGCTCTTAGTTGCGCGGTCTGTTGGACCCCCGCCCGTTCAAGCGATATGCGCAAGCAGCTCGCCAAGCTTGCCGAACATTTCGTCGATATGCGATTTCTCCAGAATCAGCGGCGGGCTCAGCGCGATGATATCGCCTGTCGCGCGCACCAGTAAGCCGTTATCAAAGCACGCATGAAACAATTCGGTTGCGCGCTTTGTCGGCGCTCCGGGGCGAGGCTCGAGTTCAATGCCTGCAATGAGGCCAATGTTGCGCACATCGATGACATGGCGTTTTCCGCGCAGGGAATGTGCCGCCTGTGCCCAATATGCGCCGAGCATATGGGCTTGCTCGAATAATCCTTCGTCCCTGTAAATATCGAGCGTTGCCAGCGCGGCTGCTGCAGCGAGCGGGTGCCCGCTGTAGGTGTAACCGTGGAAAAGTTCGATGCCGTCTGCCGACGCATTGACCACGTCATCATGAATGCTTCTGCTGACGGCGACGGCACCCATTGGCACGGCTGCGTTCGTCAGCCCCTTGGCCAGCGCAATAATGTCGGGCGTAACCCCCCAGGTTCCGGACGCTGTTGCGCCGCCAACTCTGCCAAATCCGCTTATGACTTCGTCAAAGATCAAAATGATTCCGTGCCTGGTGCAGATATCGCGCAAACGCTGCAAATATCCGATCGGCGGCACAAGCACGCCCGTCGATCCGGCGACGGGCTCGACGATGACGGCGGCAATGGTCTCTGCACCGTGCAATGTGACCAGCCGATCCAGATCGTCGGCCAGTTCGGCGCCATGTTCGGGAAAGCCATTTGACCATGCGTTACGGGCGATATCATGGGTGTGGCGCATATGGTCAACGCCGGGCAGGCCTTGCCACACACGGCGGTTGTTGACGATTCCGCCCACTGATATTCCGCCAAAACCGGTGCCATGATAGCCGCGTTCACGACCGATCAAGCGCGTGCGCGTGCCATGGCCGCGTGCACGTTGAGCCGCGAGCGCAATTTTCAAGGCAGTATCGACCGATTCACTTCCGGAATTTGTAAAGAAGATCCGGTCCACACCGTCAGGCATCAGTAAGGCAAGCCGACTGGCCAGTTCAAACGCAAGCGGATGGCCAAGTTGGAAGGTCGGGCCGAAGTCAAGTGTCGCCGCCGTTTTGGATATGGCATCCACAATCGGCTGCCGACAGTGCCCGGCATTGCTGCACCAAAGACCGGCCGTGCCATCAAGGATTTGGCGACCATCTGCGCTTTGGTAATGCATGTCCTTTGCCGACACGAGCAGGCGCGGGTGTGTCTTGAATGTCTTGTTGGCGGTAAAGGGCATCCAGAATGCCGCTAGGGGATCATTTTCAAGCATCTGTCCTTCTTCACTTATATCTTAATCTTGCGCAAGACTGTGGCTGTTTTGTCACATCGCTTAAAAAGGACAAGGACATTGACACAAAATTACTTGCTTGGTGCGCACTTTGATGTTTGTGTGCATGTGCACAATAAGCGCAGGTAAAAACAAAGTTAACTATTGCGCGGGCGACAAGATCAAGCGGGATGAGAACGGCATATGCCGAAGGCGGCGCATTGCGTGGCACTTCGGGATAGTACTGATACACCTAAGAAGGGGGTAATTTTATGCGTAATTCCATTTTGAAGCTGGCAGGCATGAGTATCGCGATGAGCGCGATGGCGATTTCCGCACCTGCTTTTGCTCAAGACGAAGCTGCAGAAAAAGCATCTGGTCCAATCACTATTACCGGCGGCGCTGCAGTTGTTTCCGACTATCGTTTCCGCGGCGTATCGCTGTCGGACAAGGATTTTGCCTTCCAGCCATATTTGACTGTCAAGCATGAATCCGGCCTATATGCTGGAGTTTGGGGCTCGAATCTGACGCCAAACGCGGGCGACGATATCGAAGTCGATCTTTACGCCGGTTTCGCTGGCGGCGATGCCGTAACCTATGACATCGGCGCAACCTATTATCTTTATCCTGGCATATCGGGCCTCAATTATGTTGAGTTCACCGGCAAGCTTGGCACATCCGTTGGTCCCGCATCTGTCGGCGCGCAGGTGAGCTACGTTCCAAGCCAGGACAATACGGGCAACAACGACAATATCTATGTCGCGACCAATGCAACCATCGCTTTGCCGGACTCGCCCATCTCGATCGTCGGTTCCGTCGGCCTTGAAGATGGCGCCTTTGCCGGTGCATCGTCGAAGGTTGATTGGTCGCTTGGTCTGACGGCGGCAGTTGCGGGCTTTACAGTTGGCGCGTCCTACGTTGATACCAATCGGCGCTCGACCTTTGCGTTCAAGGACAGTGCGGCGGGTGTCGTGTTCTCCTTAAGCTACGGTTTTTGATAAAGCATAGCATTTGGGCCTTTTCAATACGGTCCGATTTAGAATAGCTGGATGCCGGGCTTGACCTTTCAAGTCCGGCATGCGCTTATCTGGCTTACAGAAAACTGGTGAAACACAATGTCCGTCAATCTTGCGAATTGGATCGCTGAGCACAAAATCGATGAGGTTGAATGCATCGTTCCTGACATAAATGGCGTGCAGCGGGGCAAGGTTCTGCCGGCAAAAAAGTTTCTGTCATCGGTACGGGACAAATCTTTGCGGATACCGGGCAGTGTATTTATCTGCACCATTGATGGACATTATCCCGAGGATATCGCCGATATCTGGGACAAGGATCCGGACAAAATCCTGATTGCAGACCCCGATACCATTTGCGTTGCGCCTGGGTTCAAATCGCCAACGGCCTTTGTTATCGCCGACGTGTTGCACGGCGACGGAACCGACGTGGAAATTGCACCGCGCACGATATTGAAAAAGGTATTGGGACTTTACGCAGACCGCGGATGGAAGCCAATCATGGCGCCTGAAGTTGAGTTTTATCTGGTCAGCCAGAATGTCGATCCGGATTTTCCGCTTGTGCCTCCAACCGGATCAAGCGGCCGCGCCGAGACTGCAAGCCAACCTTATGGTCTCGAAGCGATGAATGAATATGAAGACATCATCGACCACATTTACGACGACTGTGAGTTGATGGGTCTGGATATCGACACGATGATCCATGAAATGGGCGCGGCGCAGCTTGAGGTAAACTTCATTCACGGTGACCCACTGAAGCTTGCTGACCAGGTTTTCCTTTTCAAGCGCGCGGTCCGCGCGGTTGCCAAACAGCATGGCGTCTATGCGACCTTCATGGCCAATCCCATGGCTGGACAGCCCGGTAGTGCTATGCATATCCACCAGTCCGTGGTGGATTCGGAAACGGGCAGAAATCTGTTTTCAAACGCCAATGGACGAGACAGCACGCTGTTCCGCAGCTATATCGCGGGCCTTGTAAAATTCATGCCGCAGGTGTCACCGCTTTGGGCGCCCAATGTGAACAGCTTCCGCCGGATGCGTCCCGACAGTGCAGCGCCGATCAACGTCCAGTGGGGCGAAGACAACCGCAGCTGCGGATTTCGCGTGCCGATATCGGACAAGGCCAACAGGCGGGTCGAAAACCGCCTGCCGGGGGCTGACTCCAATCCCTATCTCGCAATGGCTGCCTCGCTTGTGTGCGGCTATATCGGCATGGTCGAGCGCATGATCCCTGCGAAGGCGATTACGGGCAGCGCGTATAACCGCGCCCGGACGCTGCCGAGAACGTTGGAGGCGGCACTGGACCGTTTCAGCGCGTGCAAGCCTGTGCGCAATCTGCTTGGCGAAGAGTTTTTCGACATTTTCTATGCGGTCAAAGACTATGAATTGTTCAACTACCAATCGGTCGTGAGTAGCTGGGAGCGCGAGCATTTGTTGCTGAGGGTGTGATGCCTGATCGATTGAACGACAGCTATTATCGGGCATCGGCTGGAGAATATCCAGTAAATGCCTCATTGGCGGGGAATATCAGCGCCGATATCTGTATCATTGGCGGTGGCTTTACCGGCCTTTCTGCAGCGGTCGCCTGTGCCGAAGCGGGAATCGATGTGGTATTGGTTGAGGCCGAGCAGGCCGGCTTTGGCGCATCGGGTCGAAATGGCGGTCAAATGATCCCCGGATTTAACATGGCGGGCGATGATCTCATCAAACTGGTTGGCGAGGATGTTGGGCACACGCTGTACGATCTGGCGATCTCAGCGCGGGAACGAGTCCATGCGCGCATAGAACGCCATGGTATCGATTGCGATTTGCAGCACGGCCACATCCATCTCGCTGCCAAAAAGCGTGATTTTGCATATCTCGAAAAAGAGGTTGCGTTCAGTGATAAATATGTCGGTGCAGGCGAGGCGGTTTTAGTGTCACCGAAGGACGTCGGCAAATATGTGAATGTACGCGGTTATCATGGCGGGGTCTATGTGGCGAAGGGTGGGCACCTCCACCCTCTCAAATATGCGCGCGGCCTTGCGCGCGCGGCGCAAAGCGCGGGCGTAAGAATCTTTGAGGGCAGTAGGGTTTTGTCCGTCGAAGACAATGGTAAGCCCGTCGTGCGGACGGAGTGTGGGTCAGTCACAGCCCAAACCGTTTTTCTGGCATGCGACGCCGAGACCGCCGACTTGGCGCCAAAGGCCGGACGCTATACCATGCCGGTGTTAAACTATATCATCGCAACTGAGCCGTTGGGGGAAGAACGCGCACGCGCACTCATTCCATCAAATGCCGCCGTATCCGACAGTAGATTTGTTCTCAATTATTTTCGCTTATCTACTGATAATAGGTTTTTATTTGCAGGTGGCGAAAAATATTCGCCAAAACCACCCAAGGACATTGCTGCTTTTGTCCGGCCCTATATGCTCAAGCTATTCCCGCAGCTTGCCGATGTCCGCATCGATTATGCGTGGGGTGGAGCCGTCGGCATAACCGTCAATCGGTTGCCACATATCGGTCGAAACGGAAATATCCTGTTTGCGCACGGCTATTCGGGGCAAGGCGTCCTGCTGACCACCTTGGTTGGCGAACTGGTATCAGAGGTGTTGAGCGGCGACAGCCGCAATTTCGACCTTTTCGATAAAATTCCGCATCATGCCTTTCCGGGTGGAAAATTATTGCGTTCACCAACTTATATCGCAGGCATGCTGTATTCGGCGATGCGGGATCGATTATGATCGAGCGCCAAGCCATCCACGAAATGCGTGGGCGCGAATTGGCGCGGTTCATTGATGCCAATCCCAAATCCAAAGCGCAATCCGACGGCGCTCAGGGATGGTTCCAGGGCGTACCTTTCCACTGGATGCTGGATTGGTCCAGCCCGTTCCCGATCGTCGCCCAGAGCGCCTCAGGAGCGACCCTGACGAGCATGGACGGGCAGGTGCTCGACGACTTCTGCCTTGGTGATACCGCAAGCATGTTTGGCCATTCGCCAGAGCCGCTTGCCAAAGCGATCGCAGAGCAGGCGGGGCAGGGATTAAGTTACATGCTGCCCACTGCGAAGGGCGCAGAACTGGTCGAAATGCTTGAGGAAATGTTCGGATTTCCGCAATGGCAGGTGACCACGACCGCCAGCGAGGCGAACCGGGCAGTGATCCGCTGGTGTCGCGGGTTGACTGGTCGCGACAAGATTCTGATCTTCAACGGTTGCTACCATGGCGCGGTTGACGACGTGTTTGTGGACTTGCGCGATGGCCAAGCGGTCAACCGGCCGAGCCTGATCGGGCAAGTGCAGGATCTGCTGCCGACGACCGTAGCGATCGAATTCAATGATGCGGATGCGCTGGCTGCGGCATTGCGGGGTGGTGATATCGCCTGTGTGTTGGCTGAGCCGATGATGACCAATATTGGCATGGTGCGCGACGCCCCGGGCTTCCTGGAAACCCTTCGCCAGCGGTGCGATGAAACCGGCACGATATTGGTGTTTGACGAGACGCATACGATCTCGTCGGGCTATGGCGGGCACAGCAATGCGTACGGCCCGAAGCCGGATATTCTGGTCGTCGGCAAATCCATTGGCGGCGGTGTGCCCTGCGCAGTCTATGGTTTCACCACGGAGATTTCTCAACGGATGGCGGCGCTCAATTCATCGCGACCGGCGGGCCATAGTGGCATCGGCACAACTTTGTCCGCAAATGCCCTCGCCATCACCGCGATGCACGCGATGCTGGGACAGGTCATCACCCGCGCGGCATATGAGCATATGCTGTCGACCGCGGACCGTCTGGTGTCGCAACTGAATGCAGTGATCGCCGCGCACGCGCTGGACTGGCACGTCAGCCAGTCGGGCGCCCGCGTTGAACTGGTCTGTTCGGCCGTCCCGCCCCGCAATGGAAGCGACGCCCGCGCAGCGATGGACCATGAACTGGAAAGCACCATCCACCTTTATCTTGCCAATCGCGGCATTTTGCTGGCGCCGTTTCACAATATGATGTTGGTGAGTCCAGTCACGCAGGCAGCGCAAGTCGACCGGCTTGCGGCAGAGTTGAACTCTGCGTTGACTGAGCTACAAGCATTTCAAAATTAAAGCGGATGAAAGCATAATCATGACAATCAAGCGGGCAAAATCATCAGCGACCATTGCGCCGCGCAGCGAGGCCGAAGCATTTTTTGCGGCGTATCCTGATATTGATTCCGTAGAGATGATCTACACCGACATGGGCGGCGTCCCGCGCGGCAAACGTCTGCGGCAACATGAGGTGTTGTCGGTTTATGAAATAGGCCGCTTTTTTCCCGGTTCGATTGCGGTCGTCGACATTACTGGGCAGGACACCGTGGAAACGGGTCTGGTCTGGGAAGATGGCGACGCGGACCGTTCGATGAAACCAATTCCGGGCACGCTGGTCCGGACGCCATGGGCAGGCGACAATGCGGCGCAGTTCATGGTCGATTTTTATGAGCTCGACGGCAAGCCATATGACCTTGACCCGCGCCACGTCCTTGGGCTTGTGGTTGATCGCTTTGCAGAGATGGGCCTGACGCCGGCTCTGGCGGTGGAACTGGAATTTTATCTGCTGGATCCGAAACGCGCCCGCGACGGGTCAATCCGGCCAGCACGGCCTGATTACAACCGTGAAACGCCACAAATGGTTGAGGTCTATGGTTTGCGCGAGCTGGATGATTTTCGGCCCTTTTTCGACGAGCTTTACGAAACATGCGATATTCAGGGTCTACCCCTCGAATCCGCTATTTCCGAATTCGCGCCCGGACAATGCGAGCTGACCTTGCGGTACAAGCCCGACGTGCTGCGCGCATGTGACGACGCGATCATGTACAAGAGGGTCGTGAAGGCCGTTGCACAGGCCCACGGTCTGGAGGCAACATTCATGGCAAAACCCTTTGCCGAACAGGCTGGATCGGGGATGCATATTCATGTGTCCATGAACGACAGCGACGGGCAGAATCTGTTCGCGTCCGGTGATCCGGAAGGCACGCCGATGCTGCGCCATGCGATTGGCGGGATGATATCTAGCGTTGGCGACTGTTTTGCACTCTTTGCGCCGCATGCCAACAGCTACCGCCGTTTCAAGGCGAACAGCTACGCCCCGGTGGCGCCAACATGGGGGGTTAACAACCGCACGGTGTCTTTCCGTATTCCGGCAGGCCCGCCGTCAAGCCGCCATGTCGAACACCGCGCCTGTGGGGCTGACGCCAACCCATATCTCGCCGTAGCGGGCGTCCTGGCCGGCATTCACCACGGTATCACGAACCACATGGACCCAGGTCCTGCTGTGGTCGGCAATGGCTATGATCGCGATGGATCGGGCGATGACAAGCCGCCAAGCAACTGGTTTGCCGCGGTGGACCGTTTCCACGCATCAGCTTTGATGCGAGACTATCTCGGGAGCCGCTTTGTCGACATGTTTACGATCGTCAAGCGCGTCGAACAGGACCGCTATTTCGGTCAGGTCCCTACGATCGATTACGACTGGTACCTCCGAAACGCCTAAGCCTGGATCGGAAACCGCGCCAATATATTCTGAAGCACGGCCGGGTTGAGCAAGGTGCTGAATTCGCACCCGACGATGGTGCCGTCGTTCCAGACGATCTTTGCCTGCAGCGCCGCAAGCCCTGGCAGTGTCAACCACACCCGCGTTCCTGGCGCCATCCCGGTCAGCGCCTCGCACGCAACACCCGACAACGACAAATCGCGGACGATAACCGAGAAACCCGGCGATCCCGACGGACGCATGATAGCCGGAATTTTCAAGCGTATCCGTGGCGCGCTGCGGTCCTCTTGCGCTGCGTCTTCGTAGCGCTGATAGATTTTGGCGGTATCTGGCATGTTTTTCATGACCCAAGCTTCCCATGAGGTTAACCCTGCCTACAAACGCCCGGTGAATTTACCGTTTCTCATCACGGTAAATATGCCATTTACCAATTATACCGGCCGGTCTTGCATTTAAGCGCGGTCGCGGCCATATGCGGCCTGGGAGTCGGATGGACGTGGCACTCGCCAACCTGGTCAGATCCTGACGGAAGCAGCCATAACGAATTCGCTGCGGGTCATTCGGCTCCTACTTTTCCCCGCCTTTCGATTGAGAAGACTTCGACAAATGTCGATGACCATTCTAACATCTGGATAATGCCCGACTCTAACCATCCAGATTTCGCCGAACGCGACCCGGACATGCCCGAAGATGCTTTGGGACTTGGTCTGGATTTGCCGCTCGCTCCCAAGACACCCGCACGGTCCGCGGCGACTATCCCGGTGGCAGCAGGTGGCGCGGCCTATCGTGTGCTTGCCCGCAAGTACCGCCCGCAGACATTTGCTGAGCTGATTGGTCAGGATGCGATGGTCCAGACGCTTGGCAACGCCATCAAGCGTGATCGCCTGGCGCACGCCTTCCTGATGACCGGAGTGCGCGGCGTTGGAAAGACATCAACCGCGCGGTTGATCGCCAAGGCACTCAATTGTATCGGCATCGATGGACAGGGCGGACCAACAATTGACCCGTGTGGGGTGTGTGAACCTTGCGTCGCGATTGCCGAAGGGCGGCATATTGACGTCATCGAAATGGATGCCGCGAGCCATACCGGCGTGGACGATGTGCGCGAAATCATCGAAGCTGTGCGCTATTCGGCAGTGTCGGCGCGCTACAAGATCTACATCATCGACGAAGTCCACATGCTGTCTAAAAACGCCTTCAATGCGCTTTTGAAAACGCTTGAGGAACCACCGGGCCATGTAAAGTTTCTGTTCGCAACAACCGAAGTGAATAAGGTGCCGATCACTGTCCTGTCCCGGTGTCAGCGCTTTGACCTGAAACGGATATCGACCGAGAAGCTCGCTGCGCATTTCGCCGAAATATCCGCAAAAGAGGCGGTGACCGCTGAAACCGAAGCATTGACGCTTATTGCTCAGGCGGCGGAAGGTTCCGTCCGCGACGGACTGTCAATCCTCGATCAGGCCATTGCGCATGCAGATATGGAAGGCGACGGACAGGTTACTGTTGCGCAGGTGCGTGAGATGCTGGGTCTGTCCGACCGCGGCGCGATCCGGCGTTTGTTTGGGCTAATCCTGATAGGCGACGCACCCGCGATGCTCGCAGAAGCGAAAAACCAGTACAATCTTGGCGTGGAGCCGTTGGCTATGTTCGCCGGGCTTTTGTCCGAGGTGCACCGTCTGACGCTCGCAAAGGTTGGCGCTCCGCGCGACGGCGCGCTGGATGCCGAAGCGATTGCGGTGGTCGAGGATTATGCTGACCGCTTGTCCTTTCCCGTCTTGCACCGCTTGTGGCAATTGCTGCTAAAGGGGCAGGAAGAGGTTGCACGCGCAGCGGTTCCGCTCGATGCGGCGGATATGGCTTTGTTGCGTGTTGTGCATGCGGCGACACTTCCGGATCCCGGTGAACTGGCAAAAATGATTGGCGAAGGGGCGTTTACTGCGCCTCCGCCCGCGTCAGCTCCGACTGCACTCGACATCCCGCCAACCGCCGCCGTCCAATCATTGATGCCATCGGATTTCATTGCCCTTCTTGACCGATTGGCGCGTGACGGCTTTGTCAGTCTTGAAATGACCATGCGCGATGTCGTGCGTCTGGTCGAATATGCCCCGCCTGTTCTGGCCTATCAATTGGCCGGGCCAGTCGCACCAGGATTCGTGCCTGAGTTGCGTGATGCACTTGCCAAAGTAACGGGTGCGCGCTGGGAACTTGAGGAACGCGCTGGCGACTCACAACCAAGCTTGCTTGAGCAAGAACAGGCCAAGGCCGAGGCGGAGAAGAGAACTATATTGGAGTCACCTTTGGTCAAAGCGGCGTTTGCCGCGTTTCCGGAGGCGGAGCTGCTCGACAGCGACGATAATGACATGAAATGGAGCAGAAGCGCATGAAGAGCATGGAAGAGATGATAAAAGCGGCGCAGGAAGCCGCCCAAAATATCCAGCAGCAAATGGAGCAGGTCCAATCGACGCTTGATACCATCCACGTCGAAGGCGTATCCGGCGGTGGTCTCGTCAAGGTGCGCGCAACGGCAAAAGGCCGGATTTTGAATGTCGCGATTGATGACAGCCTGATTGTTCCAGCGGACAAGACCATGCTTGAGGACCTGATCACTGCGGCATTCAACGATGCCCGCGAAAAAGCTGATGCTGCCAGCAACACAGAAATGGGCAAAATGTCGAGCGGCCTGCCATTGCCTGCCGGGTTCAAATTGCCATTTTAATAAGGTCTGCTGCCGTTTACAGACAAAGGTTGATCGCGTTTTCCCCAATAAAATCGCGGCAAGAGATGCAGATGCATTGAAAGCCCGCACAAAGCGCTCATATTAAGGGAGAACAGGCCCGTCGCCATTTTGAGCGGCGGCCAATTGGAGTATGTATGGACCTCAACCTTCCATTATTGCCATTGCGCGATATCGTCGTTTTTCCGGGCATGATCGTGCCTTTATTTGTCGGGCGGGACAAATCGGTCGTTGCGCTCGAAAAGGCGATGACGTCCAACAAAGAGATTTTTCTTGTCGCCCAGCTTGATCCTGCCGAGGACGATCCTGACAAGGATGATTTGTACAATATCGGCGTAACAGCCTCGATCATGCAGCTGCTTAAGCTACCGGACGGCACGGTACGCGTGCTTGTCGAGGGCAAGCAGCGTGCTGAACTGCGCGATCTCGTCGAGCATGGCACGGATTATGCCGAAGCCTCAGTGACGCTGGTAGAAGAACAGAGCGCTGAAGGACCAGAAGCAACGGCGCTTATGCGGTCGGTGAACGAACAATTTGAGAATTATTCGAAGCTGAACAAGAAAATGCCGGCTGAAACGGCCGTACAATTGACGGAGATAGATACGCCATCCGCGCTTGCGGACGCCGTTGCCGCCAATATTCAGCTAAAGGTGTCTGACAAGCAGGCATTGTTGGTGGAATCCAATCCGCTTCGCCGTCTGGAAATGGCCTTTGCCTTCATGGAGGGCGAGCTTGGCGTTTTGCAGGTCGAAAAGAAGATCCGTGGCCGCGTCAAGCGCCAGATGGAAAAGACCCAGCGCGAATATTATCTGAACGAGCAAATGAAGGCTATCCAGCGCGAGTTGGGCAACGACGACGGCGAAGGCGGTGACGAGATCGCCGAGATTCAGGCCAAGATCGACAATATGAAATTGTCGAAAGAGGCCAAGACCAAAGCCAATGCCGAATTGAAAAAATTGCGTGGAATGGCGCCGATGTCTGCCGAGGCGACGGTTATCCGCAATTATCTCGATACGCTTTTGGGCATCCCTTGGGGCAAGAAGTCAAAGCTGAAGCGTGACATCGCAAAGGCTCAGGACGTGCTCGATGCCGACCATTTTGCCTTGGAAAAAGTGAAGGACCGGATCGTTGAATATCTTGCGGTCCAGGCGCGCACCAACAAGTTGAAGGGGCCCATATTGTGTCTCGTTGGACCTCCAGGTGTGGGTAAGACCTCGCTCGGAAAGTCGATCGCGAAGGCAACCGGACGCGAATTCATCCGTCAGTCGCTTGGCGGCGTACGTGATGAGGCAGAAATTCGTGGTCACCGCCGTACCTATATCGGTTCGATGCCAGGCAAGGTTGCGGCTAACCTAAAGAAGGCCGGCACGATGAATCCATTGTTCCTGCTCGATGAAATCGACAAGCTTGGGCAGGATTTCCGGGGCGACCCAGCGTCAGCCTTGCTTGAGGTGCTGGATCCCGAACAGAACAACAAGTTCAATGACCATTATCTGGAAATCGACCTCGATTTGTCGGACGTCATGTTCGTGACGACCGCCAACAGCATGAACTTGCCGCAGGCGTTGTTGGACCGCATGGAGATCATCCGGCTGGAAGGCTATACCGAGGATGAAAAGCTGGAAATCGCCAAGCGCCATCTGCTTGAGAAGCAGATCGAAGCACATGGTCTGAAACCGGAAGAGTTCTCAGTCAGCGACGACGCCTTGCGTGATCTTATCCGTTATTACACCCGTGAAGCAGGTGTCCGTACGCTCGAACGCGAAATTGCGAAACTTGCGCGTAAGGCGCTGCGCCGCATTCTTGAGGGCAAGGACAAAAGCATTGCTATTACGCCAGACAATCTGGCGGATTTCTCGGGCGTTCGCAAATATCGCCACGATATGGGCGAGGAAGAGAACCAGATTGGGGCGGTCACTGGCCTTGCGTGGACTGAAGTCGGTGGTGAATTGCTCACCATTGAGGCGGTCACCGTTCCAGGAAAGGGACAGATCAGGACAACCGGCAAACTTGGTGAAGTGATGGGCGAGTCCATTCAGGCAGCTTTGAGCTATGTGAAGGCGCGCGCGCCGAGCTATGGCATCAAGCCAAGCCTGTTTGCCCGCAAAGATGTGCACATTCACTTACCCGAAGGTGCGGTTCCCAAGGACGGGCCTTCGGCCGGTATTGGCATGGTCACCTGCATCGTTTCGACGCTGACGGGCATTGCTGTGCATCGCGATGTCGCCATGACTGGAGAAGTGACCCTGCGTGGCCGTGTTCTCCCAATTGGCGGCCTGAAAGAAAAGCTGCTGGCGGCATTGCGCGGTGGGATCAAAACTGTGCTTATTCCACAGGAAAATGAAAAGGACCTGGCTGACATTCCGTCGAACATAAAAGACGGGCTTGAAATCATTCCTGTTAGCCATGTCGACCAGGTTCTGGCACGCGCCCTTGTATCGCCGCTGGTGCCCGTAGAATGGACTGAAGCCGACGATCTCGCAGCAGCGTTGCCAGCGAGCATTGGCGGCGAAAACGGGGCTTCGGTCACCCATTAACCAAGTGCGTCCTGCCTTAAGTTCTATGTTAAAGGCAGGACGCACGGTTTTTAACCTAAAATGACGGTTTTATGCCGATATTTCCTTTGACAGCGACGGTATTCTCATCATTATCCGGCCACCGGCGCAAGCCGCGACTCAAGTAAGCAATAGATGAGTCTCACATAAATTTTTGAGAGGGGGGTTCCCATATGAACAAGCAAGATCTCGTCAGTGCAGTAGCCGATGCAAGCGGCCTGACAAAGGCTGATGCTGGCAAAGCCGTTGAAGCAACTTTCGAAGCTATCACTGGCGCATTGAAGAGCGGTGGCGAAGTTCGTCTCGTTGGTTTCGGCACCTTTGGCGTTGCAAAGCGCAAGGCGTCGACTGGACGTAACCCACGCACTGGTGAGCCAATGACCATCAAGGCATCGACTCAGCCAAAGTTCAAAGCTGGCAAGGCGCTTAAAGACGCTGTCAACTAAGACCAACGAACACTATAATTGTTGAAAGAGGGCGGGGCGAAAGCACCCGCCCTTTTTTATGTTGGCGTGAACGACAAATCACGCGCGCGGCACATTTTTGATATGTTACGCGACATGCCGTTTCACGCGCGCCAAAAAGTCACATGCGCATAAAACCGACGGACGCTAAATTACCGATAACCAAAGCTACGCGCGACTTGAGCAATCAAGCGGCCAATGATGTTGTGCTTTGAATACGGGCAGGCGCAGGAAACGGCAGGATCGCGGCTGGAGCGAGACGGCGCATTTCGCCCAGAATTATGCGGCGCTCGCGCTGCACGGACGGAGCAAACTCCATATCGATAACCTCCTGGATACGCGGCATAGACGCCCGAATTGTCAGCACAATAACGCTTACAGCAGTGCCAAGCGCAATCATAAAAAGAAGCGAAGCGATGATAGTCATGGCACTGGTCCTTTCTTTGCCTCCGACCGAAATAGGCCGAAGTTTCCCAGATCAAATCGGATCCGTATTTTTCCCTTTGTTCACTATCTGTTCCTACATGTCAAGTGGCATTGTGCCAGCAGAACATCGTAGCGTAACCTTGGGGATTACCTGTGGATAACTATCAAAAAGCACAAAGGTTCAATGGCATGATCGGTCAGCGCGCTTTTAGCGATCCACGCCGTTCTGCAAACCATTGTTGCAACATCTGCTGCGTGCAGCCGGTAAAGCCGCCCGAGCCATTTACGGAACAGCTGTTCGGCCGAAGGTCTCGCGCGAAGGAATCAAGCGTTTCGACCGCTGATGTCCAGGAGCGGTCGGTGACAACGGCCTCCTTTTTGCGCAAGGCCAGTGGAATGCGATATCGCTCATTTTCGGGGACAGTTGCACACACAACGATCTCGTCACCTTCTGGTTCGCGACATTTTTCTTCGCCGAAGGCGACAAGGAAAGAAATGCGCTCCGGCATTTCGGATGGAGAGGGCGGCGCGTTATCCTGCGCATAAGCGCCCACGGACGAAATGAGTGCGCCGACGGTAAAAAGAAATTTATACAAAGCGCTGCTCCTAGATATCTATCGGCAAGAATTAGGGGGTGGCAGTGAACCTCATGTTAATCGTGAATTGCCGTATTCAAACTGACGCGCCAAACTTCCGACGGTTATGGCACTGCAACAAAATCCTGGGCTTCATGGAAGGCGTCGTTTGCGACCCAACGGCCTTTGCGCTTGACGAATCCCGTTTGCGGCTTTAACGGCCCCCTCATTCCACATGGGAAACGCACATACCGGTGCTGATCTATGTCTTTCAGGCAATAGTGACGTTCTAGTTTCCCAGAGGCTCAACCGGAAGGAGAAGTACCATGGCGGCACCTGTCGTTACCATGCAGCAATTGCTTGAAGCTGGGGCCCATTTCGGCCACCAAA
Source organism: Sphingomonadales bacterium (assembly GCA_031371575.1). Classification (GTDB taxonomy): domain Bacteria; phylum Pseudomonadota; class Alphaproteobacteria; order Sphingomonadales; family Sphingomonadaceae; genus Sphingorhabdus_B. The sequence continues at coordinate 472 of JANMJX010000032.1, read as the reverse complement.
CACACCGTTGGAACCCGCGTATGAAGCCGTATATCTTCGGCGCGCGCAACGGCATCCACATTCTAGATCTGTCGCAGTCCGTGCCATTGTTCGCACGCGCACTGGATTTCGTTGCCCAGAGCGTTTCGTCGGGTGGCAAGGTCCTGTTCGTAGGTACCAAGCGCCAGGCACAGGGTCCAATCGCTGACGCTGCACGTGCATCGGGCCAGCATTTCGTCAACCACCGCTGGTTGGGTGGCATGCTCACCAACTGGAAGACCATTTCCAACTCGATCAAGAAGCTCAAGACACTTGAAGAGCAGCTTTCGGGTGACACGCATGGTTTCACGAAGAAGGAAATTCTTCAGATGACCCGCGAGCGCGACAAGCTGGAAATGAGCCTTGGCGGTATCCGCGACATGGGCGGCATTCCCGACGTCATGTTCGTCATTGACGCCAACAAGGAAGAACTCGCCATCAAGGAAGCCAATGT
>JANMJX010000030.1:0-47284 GCA_031371575.1 Sphingomonadales bacterium | reverse complement strand
TAAGGCATCCAGCGCTCTGCCGGTGGTGAGCAGCAGCAACCCGCCAAGAAGCATGAAAGGAACCGCAAGCCACAGATCGGTCACCAGCCGGTCGGTGAGCGCGCCCATCAGCCAATTGATGATTTCACTCATGGCGAAGGGGTTTGGCGCTATGCTGATGACAAAGGCGGTCAATGCGCCCGCGAGCGTCGATAATACCATGCCGCCGAGGATGAAGCCGATTGGTCCGCCGCCGCGCGATATCGCCAGAAGCAATAATATGCTGGCGCCGGCACCCGTCATGGCAAAACCGAACAGTCCGAACGGCAACAGGCTGACACCCGTATAAATCGCGATGACTCCGCCAAGCGCAGCGCATGCCGAAACCCCAAGGACGGTGGGGTCTGCGAGCGGATTACGCAGATATCCTTGCATCACCGCGCCCGAAAGCCCGAGAACTGCGCCAATGCAAGCCCCAAGCACCGCGCGCGGCAAACGCAGCTCGAGGAAAATCCAGCCATCGGCATTGTCCGCGGTCCATGACGATGGCCATATCCAGACTTTCCCCGCCATTAGGGACAGCAGGAAAGCTGTGACGGTCAGGAGCAGCAAAAATGTCGTGAGCGACCGGCGAGTCACTGCTGCCCCTTCGACGCAGATGCGTGGAACTCCGCGCGCGTTTTGGACAAGAGCGCCGACACTTTCAGGATTGTTGGTCCACCACAAAAGAGCAGCTTGTCCGGAAAATCAACGATCTGGGTCTGGCTGCCCAGATGGCTTATCAACCTCTGCCGGGCGTCCAACGCCCGGGAATCCGCACCTTCGGCCTGTTTTGGCATGAAGATGACCTGAGGCGGATTGCGCAGCAGGGTTTCCAGCGGAAGCACGCCCCAGGACGCCAGGCCGTATTGTGCGCTGGCATTGCGGAACCCGTGCCGCTGAAGCAGTTCGTCCTGCAACGTGCCTTTGCCCGCTACAAAACCGCCATTCTGCCAGATAATCGCCGACACGGGCGGACCCGATATCTGCTTGTAGGGTAGAGATTTTTTTATACGGGAAACCAAGGCTTCTCCGGCGTCTGCCCTACCAATAGCCGCAGCGACGGATCGGATTTGTCGCATGTCTTCGGCCAAATTTGGTGCAACGCCCACCGTCACGGTCCTGATGCCAGCGCGGGCGAGTACCGCATTTGCGCCGGATGAAGCCAGATTTCCCGTGAGAACGAGCTTCGGACGCGCCAGCAGCAATTCCTCCGCGCCCATGCCAGTGGCTGGCAGCTTCGCCGACCATTCCAGCGGTGCCGACGCGCTGTCAGCGTCATGCGAGTAGCTGCTGACGGCAGTCACCTGTCCGGGGGCCGCAATTTCGGCCAGCACGGCGTCGATGCACGGATTGTTCGATACAATGCCATTTGCCCGGATGTCAGGCTGTTTGGCGCATCCGACCAAAATTAGTGCCGGAAGGATGCACCAACCAGGACGCATCAGAATTTGGCCCTGATGCCGACGGTGGCGTTCCGGCCAAATGTGCCATAGCCCGACACGACCGAATATTTTGCGTCGAACAGGTTTTCGACCCGGCCATATATTTCAAGCATGTTGGTCACTGGCATGGACGCGCGCAGGCCGACCAAGGCATAGCCATCAAGCCGGACATTGTTGGCAGCATCGTTGAAACTGTCCCCGATAAGGAGGATGGTGCTGCCGAGCGATAAACCAAATCCGGTTTGCCAATCAACGGTCACGCTTGCGCTATGTTGCGGACGTAAAGCTTGCCGGTTACCGAAATTGCCGCCCGCCGTGCGGTTGATCGCATCGACCAGCGTGTAGCTTGCCCGGATATCCAAACGGTCAGTTGGGGTGATGCGCACGCCCGCTTCCAGTCCAGTCGCTGTCACCCGGTCGATATTTTCGGACTGGAACGTTATCGACGAAAACGCGATCAGATCATTGCTTCGGCGATTGAAATAGGTCGCAAAGATTTGCGCTTTGCCCTCGATAAGCTGATGTTCCACGCCAAGATCAAAGTTACGCGCAGTTTCCGGTTTCAAATCCGGATTGCCAAAGGGAGGCTGGCCTTCGCTTAAGGTCGGCGCGCGGAAGCCTTCGGCATAAGTGGCGCGAAACACGGTCCGCCCGTCATCAGGGGTAAAGGCAGCATTTCCGCCGAACGTCGTCTGCCCGCCATAATCGCTATATTCATCATGCCGAACGCCGGCTGTCAGCGTTAGTCCCGTCACTGGCCGGACGATCAGCTGCGCAAAGCCGCTGGCGACATCATTGCGCGCGATATCGGGGGCCGCACCCTCGAACGATGTGCTTGCAAATGTCCGTTCATATTCCAGCCCGGCAACGATTGTGAGCGCCTCGTTGGCATCAAAGGCCGCATGATATTCGCCACGGTCAATCGTGCCGCGCACATTGAAATTGTTGAAACTGAACACAACCGGGTCTGTGCCAACGCGCTTAATGTTGGTGCGGGTATACGCGATCCGGTTTTGAAGCCGGCCATCAAGCAGATCGAAATTGGCGCCTACATAGCCGACAAACTGGCGGTTGCGCGAAACGGGAAGGGCATTGGCACCCACGCCAAAGGCGGAATCATATTCCACCGTTGCGCGATTGTAATAGCCACGAAAATCAAGGCTGAGATTTTCGGTGAGGTTCACTTTCAGCCGGCCATTGCCCGTTGCGTTTTTATAGCCATCGCGCTCGGTCCCGCCAACCAGCGCCGAAATCCCATCGCTGCGTACATAGGAGCCACCGACACTTCCTTCGAGCTTGCCGCTTGTGCCGGAAATATTGGCATTGAACCTTTGTGTGTCTGCCGAGCCATATTCCGCGCCCATACGGCCAGCCAAACCGGTCGTCGGGGCAATCGACTGGACATTGATGACGCCGCCAATCGCCTGGCTGCCCCAGATGATCGAATTGGGGCCGCGCAAGATTTCAACATGGCCAATATTGCCTGTCATCAACGCGCTGAAGTCGAACGCACCGTTCGGGCTGGTGAGATCGTTGATCCGAACACCATCAACGAGCACGAGCGTTTGAGCGCTGCTTCCTCCACGAATGAATGCGCTCGTCTGTCCACCCAAACCACCGCGCGATGCAATGCTGACCCCCGGAACCGTTTGCAATGCGTCTGCTATTGTGGGGCTTTGCAATTGGTCAAGCCGCGCGCGGTCGACGATCTCGATGGCTTGCCCGGTTTCGGAACGTGGCTGTTCAAAGCCGCTTGCGGTGACAACGATTTCCTCGTTGGCATCCTGTGCAAAAGCCGACATGGGCAGCATCGCAAGCGAAGCCGAAATATATTTCAGGTGTCTAATATTCAAAATTGTCACGGATGTATCTCCTGCGCATGACGTCCAAACAAATGTCGTCACGCGAGGAAAACCCCGATTGCGCCAGTGTCCCGCAAGCACAAAGGACAAACCGCTAACAGGCAGGTCTCCTGGCTCCCGGGTCAGTGCTTCAGCCCCGCCTTCCCAGTTTCACGGTTGCCCGTTTTTCCAGTGGCATTTGGAGCAAAAGCTCGCCGGTTACAGTTGCGGGAACAGCGCCGGATTTTCGCCGGCTTCCCTATTATCCTTGCTTTCACAAAGACCCATTGCGTGTGACAGCGGTTACAGCGATTAACTGCACAATGCAATCCTGCGTGAACGCGCACTTAAAAGGAGCGACCCGATATGACTTTGACCAGCCAGCTTGTCCCAACCTACCGTCAGATGCTCGGAGCGCTTCTTGGTTGGCTGACAAAGGCCGAAAATGCGATGCCGGAGACAGCAGATTCTCTTCTTTCGGCCCGCATCGCGCCCGATATGTTTCCGTTGGCTACGCAGGTCCGCTTTGCATGTTTGCAGGTCCATGAGGCGATATTCCGGCTGAAGGACGAGGAATTTACGGATTATTTTGAGGACCTGGTGAATGAGGGGCGCAATGCCGCCAATGTGCCCGGCACGATGGCTGAAGCAAAGGCCAGGATTACGGAGGCGTTGGCAATGCTTGAGGGGTTAACCCCCGACGCATTGGATGGCGACGAGGGCCGGCCAATCGCGCATGAAATCCCGAACGGCATGATCTTCGACCTGACGGCCGAGCAATATGCGCGTGACTGGGCGTTGCCCCAATTCTATTTTCATCTCATGTCCGCATATGCCATCCTGCGTGGACAAGGGATTGCCTTGGGTAAAGCAGATTTTATCCCGCACATGTTTCCCTTTTTGCGGGCGGGGACGATGCCAACAGGATGAGACTGCGGCGTCTAATGCCGCGTCTTGCCGGGTCTCTGCATGCCCCAGAATTGCGGGCCTTCGGGCACCTGCCAGCTATGTTTGATGGCAAATCCAAAGCTTTGGTACATCGCAATATTATGCTCGTCCGCGGTTTCCAGATAGGCGGGTAGCCCGTCATGGTCGGCGCGTTCCAGACCGGCGCGGATCGCGGCGCCGCCAAAGCCGTTGCCCTGAAATGCCGGGTCGCATCCTGCATAATGCAGATACCAGACCGGCTCCTTCGGCAGATGCTTTTCGATGAGGTTAGAGACTTCCAATCCGCGCAAAATGGAGAATCGCAAAACTTGCATGAAGGGGATCATCAGACGGGCGGTGTCGAATATCGTATCGCGCGCTTGTCCCGGGCCACGCCATAAAGTGACGGCTTCCATACCCTCGGTGCCGAATACTGCACCCTTGCGATGTTCGTCGCGGAGGAACAAATGGAATGCGCCCGCAAGCCGCTGCGCACGCAATTTCGGGTCTGGAATGACATAGCTCCAGCCCGACTCATTCTGGAATGCGCGTGCAAGTGTCTCGGCGACTTCCAGATTGTCCGTTGGCTTCAGCAATCGTGCTTGCGGCAAGTTTATCCCTTCGCCTGCGTCATGATGGGCAGGTTGCGGACTCGCTTGCCCGTGGCTGCGAACAATGCATTGGCAAGGGCAGGCGCCGCTGGCGGCACACCGGGTTCGCCGATGCCGCCCATCTCTGCACCGCTGTTGAGGAAATGCACGTCGTGCACCAAAGGCGCCTGTGCCAGTTTCAACAACGGGTAATCGCCAAGATTGCCTTGCTGCACCGCGCCCTTGTCGAGCGTCACGGCTTCGCCGATGGCTGAGGACAAGCCCATCACCGTCCCGCCTTCAATTTGCGCCATCGCCGCGTCGGGGTTCACGATACTGCCTGCGTCGACAACAGTCGTGACCTTATGGACCTTTGGCATGCCATCTTCGCCGACCGATGCCTCCACCACATGCGCCACAATGGTCTTGAAGCTCTCGACCAGCGCCACACCGCGGCCCACGCCAGCAGGCAAGGGTGAGCCCCAACCACTGCGTTTGGCGACTTCGTCGAGCACACGCAAATGCCGCGATCCGGGTTTGAGATGGCTGCGGCGAAAAGCAACGGGGTCTGCGCCAGCGGCATGCGCCAGTTCGTCCATGAAGCTTTCATTGTAAAAGCCTTGCTGAGTCGAATTGACCGAGCGCCAAGCGCCGGTTGTCTGGTTCGACACATGCGCGAAATGCCGGCGCGACACCGCAGGCAAATCATATGGGAAGACCGTTTCGCTCTCGGCGCTTTCGGGCTGGGCGTAATCATTGCGATAGGCCGCAATGCGCTTGTCATCCGACAGCGACGCTTGCAGCACAGCGGAACTTTGCGGGCGATATGCACCTTGCGCGACTTCTTCCTCGCGGCTCCAGATTAGCTTGACCGGATAGGGCAGCTGCATGGCAAGCTTGGTGACCTGGCCGACGATCTCCATGTACATCGGCAAGCGCCGTCCGAAGCTGCCGCCAATCATCATGGGATGGAAGGTGACGTTATCGGCATCAAGGCCTGAAATCTCCACGGCCGCCATCTTGGTCGCAAGCGGATCCTGCATGCCGCCCCAGATATTCAGCTTTCCGTCCTTGAAATGCGCCGTAAGCGCAAATGGCTCCATCATGAAATGGTGCAGGAACGGTACTTGGTATTTCGCTTCGATTGGGTTGGAGCCCAGCCCTGCTGGCACATCGCCGTTTCCTGCTTCGGCATCGGCCTCGCCTTTGGCAAACAACGCATCATGCGCCTTGAAAATCGATGCCGTCGAAATGCCATTATTGCCGCCATCGCTGAAGCTGGGTGACAAGGCGCGCAGGCCAGAAATGGCGGGCCAGTAACCTTTGCCAATGACGGCAACGGCATCGTCCAGCTTGATGACTTTTTCGACGCGTTTGATCGCGAGCGCAGGCGCAGTGTCAACCGACGTCAGTTTGCCGCCACGCACGGGCGCTGCCATGATCGTTGCCACGCGCATGTCGGGTAAGGAAAAATCCATGCCATATTGGGCCGTGCCGTCTGCCTTTGCGGGCAAGTCGAGACGCGGCTTCGATTGGCGCATCAGCTGATATTGCGACTGATCCTTTAACTTCGGATCATTGTCGAGCGACAAGGTGGCTGCTTCGGCCGCCAGTTCGCCATAGCGCAACGCACGGTTTGAGCTTGCATGGATGACGCGGCTGTCTTTTGTCGTCAATTCGGCGGCCGGAACGTTCAGACGTTTTGCTGCCGTCTCCACCAAGGCAAGCCGTGTCGCTGCGCCGACTTTCTGAAATGTCTGCTGCCCGGTGAAGCGAAGAGCTGACGACCCGCCGGTAATCTGCAAGTTCATCTGCCGCGCAATGAACGACAGAAATGACTGCGGTATGCCGTTGATGATGGCTGGCTGCCCCGACATTTCAGCCAAAAAGCCGCGGCCCAAGCCGACATTGGCAAAGGCGGATTCGGCAGGTGCGGAAATCAGGCGCACTTGGTCCCAACTTGCATCCAGTTCCTCAGCCAGCATCTGTGCAAGGCCCGTATTCGATCCTTGCCCGATATCCGTGTGGGGCGAGTAGATCGTGATGACGTCGTCTTCGCCGATCTTCAGCCATGTCGCGAAGCTGTGTCCGCCATTGCCTTCGGCAAGCGCTTTCGCATGCTTGGCGGCGTTGCTGTCGGCAATAGAAATCCCGAACAAGCCAGCACCAACGATGGCGACACCGCCGATCAGGAAGGCGCGGCGTTTGACGCCCTTGCGCTTTACGGGTGCTGCAGGCTCCATTTCGAGTGTGGGGTTGTCGGCCATTATACAGCTCCTTCCGCTGTCTGGTCGGCAGTTGCCTTGGCAGCTTGTCCCGTCGCGGCATGAATGGCCTTTCGGATGCGGGGATAAGTGCCGCAACGGCAGATATTGGTCATTGCCTCATCGATTTGCGCATCGCTTGGGCTTCCGGTTTTTTCGATGAGCGCGACCGCCGCCATGATCTGCCCCGACTGGCAATATCCGCACTGCGGTACTTGCGCCGAAATCCAGGCCTGCTGCACGGCATGCAAGGTTCCATCGGCGGACTTCAGTCCTTCGATAGTGGTGATTGACTTGCCGGCGACTTCGCTGACGGGAAGGCTGCACGAACGGGCAGGCTCGCCGTCGACATGCACAGTGCACGCGCCACATGCCGCAATGCCGCAGCCGAATTTTGTGCCCGTGAGGCCAAGCTCTTCGCGAATGACCCACAGCAAAGGCGTATCCGGCTCAGCGGACAGTGCCACCATTTTGCCATTGATGGACGTTTCGATTGTCATGTAAATAAGCTCCCACCCTTAGTTACGTTTCATATAGCAACGGTTTCACCACTTTGCTAGCGGGTAGCCATGAAGACAGGCAGCGCCAATCACGATCGTATCCTTGCCGCAGCAACCGATTGGGCGGGCGCGCCTATGGCGATCGCTACTGTGGTCGAAACGTGGAAGTCAGCGCCCTGTCCCGCCGGCACTCATATGCTCGTCCATGCCGATGGGCGTTTTGTGGGATCGGTGTCGGGTGGCTGCGTCGAAGCGGACGTGCTGGAACGCGCGCAAATGGTTCTGGCCGGTGCGCCAGCGATATTGCGCCATTATGGTGTAGCTGACGATGCGGCATGGGAGGCGGGGCTGCCATGCGGCGGGGATATTCAGGTGTTCATTCAGCCCGTATCGGACATTGGATTTCCCGAAAGCCTGTTCGCCGCCATATTGGAAGCGCGTGCGCAGGGGAAGATCCTGTCTGTCGCAACCGACCTTGCAACAGGACGAAGCGCCGTCTCCAGCGCCCCAAACCCTGCCGGCTTTCTGAACAACTATTATCCACCACGCCGTTTGTTGATAGTAGGCGCGGTGGAAATCGCATCTGCGCTGGCGGCCATTGCGGTCTCGCAAGGCATTGATGTGACCTTGTGCGACCCGCGCGGGCGTTTTCTGACAGAGGAACGTTTTCCTGGCATCCGCCGCGACGACCGTTGGCCCGACGACGCAGTGAAGGCATTCGCGCCCGATAGCCGAAGCGCCATTGTGACGCTGAGCCATGATCCGAAAATTGACGATCCGGCACTGATTGCTGCCGTCGAGAGCCCGGCAGCTTATGTGGCTGCGCTTGGTTCAGTCCGCTCGCATCAGGCTCGTCTGGCGCGCCTGTCTGCGGCCGGCGTAGACGCGGAACTGTGCGCACGGATTCAGGGACCGGCAGGCGTATCCATAAACGCCATCAGCGCCCCCGAAATCGCGCTGTCGATTGCGGGCGGCATGATCCGCGCGTTCAACGAGGGCCTGCGTTGATGGATGTCGGCGACGTTGCCATTGCCGTTCTGGCGGCTGGCAAGGCCAGTCGTTTCGGTGCGGACAAGTTGATGGCGCAAATGGATGGCGTTCCGCTGGGTTTGCTGACGGCACACCGGTTGGCGCAAATGCGCTGCGCGGGGCATATTGCCGTGTGCCGACCAGACGCTGCCATCGCCGCGCATTATGCGGCATTGGGGTATATCCTCGTCGAAAATCCGGACGCAGACGCGGGCCTGTCCGGCTCACTGCACCTCGCCGTCGAGACTTCGGAGCGCATGCAGGCGCAAGCGCTCTTAATTGTGCTTGCCGATATGCCTTTCGTGCGAGCTGACCATATAGGGAAGCTGATCGGCGCCTGTGACTGCGACATCATCGCGTCGTCGGACGGCAGACAGAATATGCCACCTGCCATTTTCCCGCGTTCGACCTGGCCACTGCTGTTGGCAACGCGCGGTGATTCCGGTGCGCGCGACATTCTTGGGAAAGCCCAAAGCCTTGGGGTGCCAGAGGGCATGCTTCGCGATATCGATACGCCGGACGATTTGGTTACTTCAAAAGCGCCACTGCATCGCATAGGTCAAACGACATGAACCAAGTCTCCGCCCGGCCCGTAATAGAAGCCGCGTTGCGCAACCCAAATCTCATGTCCGCGGCAATTGCGCTGTTGGAAAACAGGTTGGAGGATGCAGAGCCGTTACTGCGCAGCCATTTGCGGGACGCGCCGACCGATGTTGCCGCAATCCGCATGATGGCTGAACTGGCTGCGCGCGTTGGCCGCTTGAAGGACAGCGAAGGGTTGTTGCGGCGAGCGCTTGAGCTCACTCCTGATTTTGGCGCGGCACGCGCAAATCTCGCGACAGTCCTGTATAAGCAAAACCGTTTTCCCGAAGCACTTGAGCAGCTGGATCTTGTGCTTGCAGTCGAAGGTGACAATCCGGTCCAGCAAAATCTCAAAGCTGCCGCGCTTGGGCGTATTGGCGGCTACGCGGAGGCCATTGCCTTGTATCAGGAACTCACCACGCGCTTTCCTGACCATGCCAAATTGTGGATGAGCTATGGTCATATGCTCAAAACTATCGGCGACCAGGATGAAAGCGTCGCGGCTTATCGGAGGGCGCTGTTGGTTGAGCCAACGCTTGGTGAAGTCTGGTGGAGCCTCGCCAATTTGAAAACAACGACATTTTCTGACGAAGATGTCGTTGCGATGGAATCTGCGCTCGAATTTCCCAATCTCGGTGAGGAGGATGCGTTTCATCTGCACTTCGCGCTTGGGAAGGCGATGGAGGAGCGCAGCGAGCATGACGCGGCCTTTGCACATTATGCGCTTGGCAATAGGTTGCGGAGTACCGAACTCAGGCATGATCCACAAATGGTCAGCAGGCAGGTGGACAAAATTATTGCGCAATTCACACCCGCTTTCCTTGAAGCGCGCGCAGGGCAGGGGCATGATGCACCCGACCCCATTTTCATCATCGGCATGCCCCGCGCTGGCTCCACGTTGATCGAACAGATACTCGCCAGCCATTCGATGGTTGAAGGCACGATGGAGCTGCCCGATATACCAGCGATGGCAATGCGTGAAGGGCGCGGGTCCGACTGGGTTGATACGCTTGCCCAAATGCCCGCTGCCGACATGCAAAGGCTGGGTGCCGAGTTCATCGACCGGACGAGGATTCAGCGTAAGACCGACAAGCCTTTTTTCATCGATAAACTGCCCAACAACTGGAATTATTTGGGCTTCATTCGCTTGATCCTTCCTAATGCCAAGATTATTGATGCGCGGCGCCATCCACTCGACTGCGGTTTTTCAAATTACCGCCAGCATTTCGCCAAGGGACAGGCGTTTAGCTACGACCTGTCCCATATGGGCCAATATTATGCGGATTATGTGCGGGCGATGGCGCATTTCGACGCCGTGGCGCCAGGCTATGTCTATCGCGTCATTCACGAACAGTTGCTGGAAGATCCCGAAGGCGAAATCCGCGCCTTACTGGATTTCCTGAAACTCCCTTTCGAAGACGCGTGTCTGAATTTTCACCAGAATAAGCGCGCGGTGCGCACGGCATCGAGCGAACAGGTGCGCCGGCCGATTAACCGCGATGGTGTGGATCAGTGGAAACCTTATTCGGCGCATCTTGGGCCGCTGAAGCGAGCACTGGGTTCGCTTTGGGAGAGCTACCCCGCCATCGTATAGTGGCTGCAATGCAACAGAGCGATGTAAAATTGTGCTCAAAGCGCTGAACTGGTGAAAACATATTGCGCAACCGCCCGATAAGGAGCCTATTTATTTCAAGGGTAACCAGGGAGGGTCGCTTTATGCACCTAAATATTCAGAAGACCAAAATACGCGCAGCATTGACTGTGCTTTTGACTTCCACCGCGTTTGCAGCGCCAGCTTGGGCGCAGGAAGCGGGGGATACCGATAGCGACGTGATTGTCGTCACAGCGCAAAAGCGCGAACAGAATTTGCAGGATGTGCCGATCGCAATCAACGCCATCGGCAATGAAAAGCTTGACCAGTTGCAGGTCAGTGAATTGCAGGATGTTGTAAAATTCTTGCCATCGGTCACCATTCAACAGGGCGGCCCCGGCTTTGCCCAGGTATATTTCCGCGGCGTAGCATCTGGCGAAAACGCGAACCATTCGGCATCATTGCCGACTGTCGGTACCTATCTGGACGAAATGCCGATAACCACTATTCAAGGCGCGCTTGATTTGCACGCTTATGACCTTGCCCGCGTCGAGGCACTGGCTGGACCTCAAGGCACATTATATGGCGCAAGCTCGATGGCAGGGACGCTGAAGCTGGTCACCAACGCGCCTGATCCATCCGGATTTTACGGAAGCGCTGGCGTTGAAATCAACAATGTTGCGCACGGCGACTTTGGCGCAATTTATGAAGGTTTCATCAACGTTCCCATCGCGGAAGGTGCAGCAGCGCGCCTTGTCGGCTGGTATCGCGACGATGGCGGCTATATCGATAACGTTCTAGGCGCACGCACCTATCCAAGCTCCGGCATCCGACAAAGCAATGCTGCATTGGTTGAGAAAAATTATAACGACGCCGAAACCTATGGAGCGCGACTTGCGCTTGGCATTGATCTCGATGACAATTGGACCATCAAGCCGACATTGATGGGGCAGCTTCAGAACACGAGCGGAAGCTATGCGCAGGAACGTTCGGGGCAAACCACAAGGGATTTGCAGACCGTTCAGTACAACCCTGAAGGCAGCCGCGATAAATGGATCCAGGCCGCTCTGACCATTGAAGGCAAGATCGGCAATTGGGACATCACTGCGACCGGCGGCCATTTGCGCCGCAAGACGGAGACGCAATCGGATTATTCCGACTATGCCTATTTCTATGATGCTCTGGCAGGATATGGTAATTATTTTTACGACAATGCCGGGAACCTTGTAAATCCCAACCAATATATCGAGGGCATTGACCGTTATAAGAAAACCTTTGGCGAATTACGGATCGCAAGCCCGTCCGATGCGCCTTTGCGCTTCATCGGCGGCTTGTTTTACCAGCGCCAATCGCACAATATCGAACAGAATTACATCATCGACAATATTGCCGATGCCATCACTGTCACAGGCACAGCCAGCAATATCTGGCTGACCAAACAGCTGCGCGTCGACCGTGACTATGCGGCCTTTGGCGAGTTGACCTACGACCTGACGGATAAGCTCTCGTTCACTGGCGGCTTGCGTTACTACAAGTTCGATAACTCGCTTCAGGGCTTCTTTGGATATTCTGCAGGCTATTCAAGCCGAACGGGCGAAGCAGCCTGCCTCAACACCGATGGCACGACACGCCGGGCCAATCCGGCCGGAACTCCTGTGCCGATCCTGGTGGACGGCAGCCCATGCACCAATGTGGACAAATCAACGTCTGACACTGGCTTCATCCACAAGTTGAACGCGACATACAAAGTGACAGACGATGTCCTGCTATACGCCACATGGTCGCGCGGGTTCCGTCCCGGCGGGATCAACCGTCGCGGGACTTTGCCGCCATATGGTTCAGACAAGCTCGACAACTACGAAATCGGCTGGAAAACGACATTTGGAGCGTTCCGCTGGAACGGTGCGATATTCCAGGAAGACTGGAACAACATTCAGCTCTCTTTCCTGGGTGCGAATGGTCTTACCGAAATCCGTAATGCCGGTGTGGCCCGCATTCGCGGCGTTGAAATGGACGCTGGCTTCCGCGCTGGCGGCTTCAGCCTGAATGCCGGTTTCAGCTATAATGATGCGCAAACCCGTCGTGACTTCTGCGCTATCGCTAATGCCACTTTTGATTGCACGACGCCCGGCAATTCCTTGCTGGCCCCGTCGGGTTCGCGTCTGCCTGTCACGGCGAAGGTAAAGGGCAATGCGGTCGCGCGTTACGAGTTTCCCGTGGCTGACTGGAACGGGCATGTGCAACTGGCCGTCAACCACACTGGCAGCCGCCGGAGCGATCTGCGTCCTGCGCAGAACAGCTTGAAGGGCAATCTGGACGCTTACACAACGGCCGATATTTCCATCGGCGTAAAGAACGATGTTTGGTCGATCGAGGCCTTTGCCACTAACCTGTTTGATACACGCGGTGTCGTGAACACAGGCGTGCAATGTCTCGAAACGGTTTGCGGGACGGGTGTGACGCCCACGACCCCAACAGGCGGGGCGTTTTATGACGTGCTCATCAAACCACGCCTAATTGGTTTGAAATTCTCGCGCGACTTTTAACAGGCATTTAGGTTTGTTGCCATGGGCGACAGGGGTGGGAAGCCGGGCCAGAAAAGGTCCGGCTTTTCAGTTTTCTTCAGGCAAATATCCGTTTGAGGACGCTTCGATCCGCAAGGACTTCGGCAGCACAATTATGTCCGGGGGCGCCAGTGACGCCGCCACCGGGATGGCTACCGGCACCGCACATATACAGCCCCTTTAATGGCCCACGATAGGCGCCATGGCCCAATATCGGCCGTGCTGACCACAACTGGTCAAGGCTCATATTGCCATGCATGATGTCGCCTCCGACCAGACCGAATGTGCGCTCAAGACCTTTCGGGCTGAGGATTTGGCGACCCAATACTGACGCGCGGAAGCCAGGCGCATAGGCTTCAACTGTGCTGATGATGTCGTCGGCTGCCGTCTCTTCTTCCGCGTCCCAGTCGCGCTTCGTGCCGTCCGGGTTCTTGGGCAGGTCAGGGGCAAATTGCTGGCAGAACAGGCTCGCGACATGCTGTCCGGCAGGGGCAAGGCTGTCATCGACTGTCGAGGGGATGAGGATCTCCACGATAGGTTTTTGCGACCATCCATCGCGCTTTGCATCTAGAAACGCGCGGTCCATATAATCCAGCGTCGGCGCGATGATGATTCCCGATTGATGATGTTCGCCAGCTTCGGGCAAGCACGTAAATTTGGGCAATTCCGACAAAGCGACATTCATGCGGAATGTACCGCTGCCTGCCTTGAAACCTTTTACGCGGCGTTTGAATTCCGGCTTCAGGTCGGCATCGTCGAACATGCGTTCGTACAACAGTTTTGGCCCGACATTGGAAATTACGCGGTCTGCGATGATTTCCTCGCCGCTTTCGAGACGGACGCCAGCGACCTTCTCGCCATCAACCAACACGCGTGACACCGGCGCTTCAAGACTGATTTCGACGCCGAGATCGCGGCACACCTTGGCCATGATCTGCGTAATCGCGCCCATGCCGCCAATACTATGGCCCCACGCGCCCTTGTTTCCATTCACTTCACCAAAGACATGGTGCAGCAAGACATAGGCACTGCCGGGCGTATCGGGGCTGGCATAGTTGCCGACAACCGCGTCGAAACCGAACGCCGCCTTGACCGCCTCGCTTTCAAACCAGCTGTCGAGGAAACTGCGTGCTGACTTGGTGAACAGCTCAAGCACATCTCGCTGCTGTGAGAGGTTGAGCTTCATGAGCCCACGCCCCTGCACCGCTGCGTCGATCAACGTCTTGAGGCCGTCACCGACATTGGGCGGCGACCGGAGCGCCAGGTCACGCAAGACGTCAGCCACACCCTCCAGCATTTCATAATATTGCGGCAACACCGCTGCATCATGTTTTGAAAATCGCGCAAACTCAGCCTGCGTGCGTTCCAACCCGCCGCCGAGTTTCAGATATCCGCCATCTTCCTGCGGCAGGAAATTGGAGATCGGCCGTTCGATGACGCGGTAGCCATGCTCGACGAGCTTCATGTCCGTAATGACCTTGGGCTGAAGCAGACTGACGGTATAGCTTGCGACCGAATTGCGGAAACCGGGGTGGAATTCTTGCGTTACCGCTGCGCCACCTACAACATCGCGGCGTTCGACAATGCGGACGTTGAGGCCAGCGCGTGCCAGATAAAAGGCGCAAACAAGGCCGTTATGGCCAGCGCCGATGATGAGGGCGTCATATTTTTTGGTCATTTTTTGCTCCAGCCCGTTGCGGGGCGTTGTTCGAGGCGGGCCTCGGGAATGATATTGCGGATCTGCCGGCAGAAGCTTTTCAGGCACACTTCCTTGTCCGACAACGGGCCCATGGAAAAGCTTCGGCTTGCCATTCCCTGCTGCACACGGGTGATCAGAACGGTGTCCTCTGCATTGACCTGCTGGTTGATCCGCCAGTTGAGGTAACGTGCCGCGTGCATTTCTCGGCGGTCATCGTGCTGCACATAACTGATCTCACGAATGACGCAGCTATTGGGGCCAGTGGGCAACCATTGCATGAAATCCACTTGGTCGGGATAGATATCGAACGCAACGGACGGCCACAGCTTGAAATAGAGCCAGCGTTTCTGATTGGCGGCTGGCAAATGCGGCACTGGGGGTAGCAAGTTCTGGTATCCGCGCTCCGACCAGTTGGCCGATGGTCGATCGACGAGATCGCCCCACATGCGGTCAACATGCGGTTCTGCTTCTACACCATAGCTTTTGCCGAACAGCCGTGTCAGCCCCGGATGTGCAACCGGAATATGCAGGCCATCCGAATAATTGTCACCGACATTTTTCCAGTTCACATCGCGCGGGCGCATCGTCACGCGGCCAAGCGCCTTGAGTTCTTCAAAACGGTACGGCGCAACCTGGCTTTCATAAGGTGCCATCATGTCGGCAACTGAGGGACAACCGCTTTCGAGGCGGACAAAGACGAATCCGCGCCAGATTTCCATATCGACGGGCACGAGGCCTGCCTTGCTCTTGTCGAGTGTCGGGTAGGATCCACTGTCTGGTACGCCTGTTAGGCGGCCGTCGAGATCATAGGTCCAAGCGTGATAGGGGCACACGAGTTTCTTCGCGCATCCGGCCGAGCCATCAACCAGGCGGCTGCCCCGGTGGCGGCACACATTGGTAAAGGCGCGCAGTTCGAGGTCAGACCCACGAACCACAATGACGCTTTCGCCGATATAGTCCAGGCTGTGCCAGTCGCCGGAATTGGCAACATCGCTGACATGGCAGACCACTTGCCAGGAAGGTCGGAAGACCCGTTCCAACTCGACGGCGGCAAATTCGGGGTCATCATAGGTCCATGCCGGCAGGCTCCAGCCTTCCAGATGATCGCGCTTTGTCTGTAAGTCCGATTCGGACATCTTGCCCCCTTGTTGTACGAGTGTATAACAGCACCATGAACAGTCGACAAGTCTTCACCCGTGAAAGCGCCGACACCCGGCGTGATGCGTTGATTGCGGCGACCGCGCATTGTCTGGCGACGCGCGGCGCGCATGGCACCTCAGTCCGTGCGATATGTGTGGAAGCCGGCGTTTCGGCTGGTCTGCTGAGGCATTATTTCGATGGGATCGACGCTCTCGTCGCTGCCACCTACCGCACCACTGGCGCACGCGTTGCCGCCGCGCTTCATGATGCGGTCGACAATGTGCCCGCCAACAATCCGCGTGGCCGGCTGCTTGCTTTTGTCACCGCCAGTTTTCGCGCGCCGGTTGCCGATCCGGAATTACTGGCGACATGGCTCGCTTTTTGGAGCCTGTCGCGCACGGTTCCTGCCATCGGCGCGATCCATGACGAGATATACGCCGAAAACCGGCGCGACATGGAACGCCTCATTGCGGCTTGTCCAAATGCGCCAGCCGACCCAAGGCTGGCAGCGGTTGCACTGACCGCTTTGGTGGACGGCTTATGGCTTGAGCTGAGCTTGGGCAATGCGCCATTCAGCGTTGGCGAAGCAGAAGCCTTGGCCGAAAAGTGGCTGGATAGTTTCATTTGAAACATTAAGGTTGGCGCATGACTGATGCCCCTGCTTCCGACCCCGCCATGACCTATGCGCGATATCTTGCGCTGGACGAAATACTGGCCTGCCAACGTCCGCAATCCGAGCTGGATGACGAAATGCTGTTTATCATCATTCACCAGACCAAGGAATTGTGGCTGAAACAGATCATTCGCGAACTTCAGCTGGCGCAGAGCCAAATCCGCAGCGACGCGCTGGTGCCCGCTTACAAGGCGCTCGCACGCGTCAGCCGCATCCAAGCGGTGATGACGTTGAGCTGGGACATTTTGTCGACGATGACGCCGTCTGAATATACGCGTTTCCGCCATGTGCTTGGTCCAAGCTCCGGCTTTCAATCGGATCAGTTTCGCACCGTCGAATATTTGCTGGGCCTGAAAGCATCGGCTTTCCTGAAATATCAGGAGGACCGGCCGCACGCGCATTCGGCAATGACGTCGGCGCTCGAAAGTCCCAGTCTGTGGGATGATGCCATCGCCGCGCTGGCACGCGCCGGATTTGATCTACCGATTAATGTGATCGAACGTGACTGGAGCAAGGCTTATGATTTTTCGTCCGAGGTCGAGGCCGCGTTTCTGAAGGTCTATCAAAATCCCGACCAATATTGGGAGCTGTACCAACTGGCCGAAAAACTCGTCGACCTGGACGATGCTATGGCAACATGGCGGCACAAACATGTCCTGACCGTCGAACGCATCATCGGCGGCAAGACGGGCACTGGCGGTACCGCAGGCGTCAGCTATCTCAGCAGTACGGTTACCAAGCGCGCCTTTCCCGAATTATGGTCACTGCGCACCCAGCTATAAAAAAGTCCGGCGTTGCTCATGTCATATGGCTGCAACACCATTTGACTAGCGCGTTGCCAATAGCGTTACAACCGACCGGGCAGGTTTCGTTTTCGGGATTGGCTTTGGCCATTATCGGGTCGATTACGACGTCAGCCGACTCGCCGACGTTCGACGGTCATTTGGGTAGAGCAAACAGGGGAAATAGGGATGTCATTCACAATCAACCGCCGCCATTTACTTGTGACTGCTGGATTCGGACTGGGCGGGCTGATGCTGCCAGGTGGCGCTGCGATGGCGCAGGCGCTTCTTGGCCTCACCGGGTTTACGCACAATGTCGCCAGCGGTGAGCCTGGCCCAGACTCGGTGCTCTTGTGGACGCGGTATGTGAACCCGACGGGCGGACCTTCCAAAGTGCGCGTGGAAATATCCGAAAGCCGTGACTTTGCCAAAATCGCAGGCGGAGGCCAGATGGTAACCGGGCCGTGGCGTGACCATACGGTCAAGATTACGGTCGATAATCTTGCGCCTGGCAAGTGGCACTGGTTCCGCTTCATTGCCCCTGATGGCAGCATATCCCCAATTGGCCGTACAAAGACTTTGCCGGTCGGCAAGGCGGCGAAATTCAACATCGCGATATTCTCCTGCTCCAATTTGGGCTTTGGTGAATTTAATGCATATGGTCACGCTGCTGCGCGCGACGACATTGATCTCGTGCTGCACATGGGCGACTATATCTACGAATATGGTCGCGGCGGATATGATGGCGGCGCAAAATTCGCTGCGCGCTTATTTCCCGCCGATGAGATCCTGACACTGGCGGATTACCGGCTGCGCTATGCAAGCTACCGCGTAGATGCACAACTTCAGGCACTGCACGCGAATTTCCCGATGATCGTCAATACGGACGACCATGAAACCGCCAATGACAGTTGGGAAGGTGGCGCGCAGAACCATGGCGTCGATGAAGGCGACTGGAGTGCGCGGCGCAATGCAGCGATGCAGGTATGGCGCGAATGGCTGCCCGTCGGCGAACAGCCGTGGAAGGAATACGCCATCGGTGATCTTGCGATGTATTACCGCACTGACACACGGGAAATCGCGCGATCCAAACCCTATTTCCATGGAGATCTGATGCGCTCGGCGGACCCGGCCAAGGCATTTGCCGAATTCCGTGATGGCGCCTGGCGCGACCCATCAATGACTATGTTTGGAACCGAGCAGGAGGCATGGTTATCGCGCTCCATGATAAGCGATAAATCGACTTGGACGTTGCTTGGTACCGGCACCAATATGGGCTATAATTACACGCCCGAAAGCGCTCTCGATTGGTTTCCAAAAAATGCGCCGGATAGATCGCTTAGCTATGTGCGTCAGGGCATTGCCGCGGCAAAGGCAGGCTTGCCATACAATCTCGACAATTGGGGCGGTTATCCTGCGGCGCGCTCACGCATATTGGCCGCAGCACAACGCGCTGATGCGAACCTAGTTGTGATAACGGGCGACAGCCACAATGGATGGGCGTTTGACTTGCCCGAAGGTGGAAAACCCGCTGGCGTCGAATTCGGCGGCCACAGCGTTTCATCGCCTGGCTTTGAAAGCGCTACGCTGGGCATTGACCCTGCAGTCGTCGCGCGCGGTTTGCTGGAAGCCAGCAAGCAGGAGCTGCGTTGGGTTGATACGTCGAACCGGGGGTATATGCATCTGTCGCTTACCCCGCAGGCCGCGACGAACGAATGGGTGTTTATGCAGACTGTGAAGGATGTGTCACTCGCAACCAAAGCAGGGCATAGGATGAAAGTGCGGCCGGGCCGAAAGATCCTAGAGCAGGCATAGTCGCCAACTTTAATCGAGCAGTTAAATCGCCTTGATTTCTTGTCGTGCCTCGCGCCATAGAGGATGACATCGGGCGAGGAGAAAATGACATGCACATGGCGGGCTTGGGATATAGCGAAGAACAGATTGAGCTGCTTGACGTGGCCACAAGCTTTTGCCGGGACAAGTCGCCAATCGACCGGGTTCGCAAGCTTATGGACAGTGCATTGGGTTACGATGCCGATGTCTGGGCCGAAATGGCGGCATTGGGTTGGACTGCAATCGCTATTCCGGAAGCGCATGGCGGTGTCGGCCTCACGCTCGCGGAAGTCGTGCCGGTCGTTGAACAGATGGGGCGCCATCTCATGGCTTCACCGTTCGTGTCTTCTGCATTGGCGGCGCAGACGCTGATTGCCGGGGGGACAGAAGCGCAAAAGGCGTCGTGGTTGCTCAAGCTTGCCGAGGGTAGCATTGGCACGCTCGCATTGTCGGAAGCGCATGGCGACTGGGATCTGCAGAACATCACCGCAACGGCTCGGCTTGAGGATGAAGCTGTGCATTTGTCAGGCGAAAAGCTGTTTGTCGCGTGGGCGCAAAGTGCCGACGTCATCATTGCGTCGGTGTCACTTGCCGGCAAGCCAGCCTTGGTCCTTTTGACAAGCGAAGACGTGGCGGGACGACTGCGCCGCGAAGCTATCATTGACGAGACGAAACGCAGCTTTGCCTTGGCACTTGATGGTCTGGTCGTGCCACAAGAAGCCTTGCTAGAAATCGACCGGACCATCTCCACGCTTGCGCAGCTGGAGCAGGCGGCAAACTTGCTGCAAAGTGCCGAAATGTGTGGCGGAGCGCAAAGCGTGATCGACTATACGGTGAGCTATTTGCAAACTCGGAAGCAGTTTGGAAAATTGATCGGCGAATATCAGGCGCTGAAACACCCGACCGTCGATGCCTATGTCGAATATGAAAAGGCACGGTCGCATTTGTACAGCGCAGCAAACAGCTTTAGTGACCAAGGCGTGGGGGAAGTTGCGGTCAGGATGGCCAAGGCTGCCGCGGACACCACGTACAGCTTTGCGGCCGACCGGGCGATCCAGTTCCACGGGGGATTTGGTTTTACCCATGATTGCGACGCAGGGTTACACCGCCGCGCGGCAATCTTTCAGGCATCGCAGTTTGGCGATGCCGCCTGGCAGCGCGCGAAGCTTGCACCATTGTTGCTGGGGTGAGCTCGCAACATTTCATTTTGCTGATGACGTGTAGCGACCGGCCCGGCATCGTTGCGGCCGTAGCGCAATGTATTGCAGGGCAGGGCGGAAATATCCTCGAAAGTGCGCAATATGGGGATAGCGATACCAACCGCTTTTTCATGCGCGTGGCGTTCATGCCGCCGGCAGGCCTCGGTCTCGATGCCTTCCGCGCCGCTTTTTCCAAGGTGGCAGATGAAATGGGATGGGATTGGCAAATCCATGACGCATCCGCGAAGGCGCGCGTTGCCATATTGGTCAGCCAGGGCGGGCATTGCCTGAACGATCTCTTGTACCGTACTGCGACCGGGCGCATGCCGATGCAGATCACCAGCGTTATTTCAAATCATCAGACGTGGCAGCGGCGTGTAGAGCATGAAGGGCTGCCATTTCACCATCTTCCCGTGACTGCGCAGAACAAGGTCGAACAGGAACAAAAACTGATGGCCTTGCTTGATGCGCAGGGCGTCGATCTGGTCATTCTGGCGCGATATATGCAGGTGTTGTCGCCAGAAATATGTACGCGCATGAGCGGACGTATCATCAACATCCACCACAGCTTTCTGCCCGGCTTTAAAGGTGCACGGCCTTATCATCGCGCGCACGAGCGTGGGGTAAAGATGGTGGGCGCTAGCGCACATTATGTGACCGCTGATCTCGACGAAGGTCCAATCATTGCGCAAGACGTGTCCATCGTGGATCACGCGGACAATGTCTCTGACTTAATCGCGCAGGGGCAGGATACAGAAAGCCGCGTGCTGGCGCGGGCCGTGAAAGCTCATGTCGAGCACAGGGTGCTGTTAAATGGGGAACGGACCATTGTTTTCAAATAGTTTTTCTAATTGGAGCAGAAATGGCTTGGTGAGCCGGGTGGACGAACGGATTGCCCCATCTTTGGACGCATTGGTTCCATTGTGGCGGCATTTGGTTCCGTTTTGGTTTCGATATGTCGTGCATTTCCCGGTTGGCAGATTAACCTTTGGCATTAAGAATAAAGATGTCTCGGGTCGCAATGCCGCGTAGCCAAAAATCATTTGGTATAAAGCAGAAGTCCTTGGTGGATATGTCAATATTCCTTCAGGAACTTCCTCACGTTGGTGCGGAGGAAAAATATGGTCGATGTCCAGGTCGATTTGAGTAGAACTGAACAAACTCAGACGTTTGAGATACCTATTAGTTTTTCACGAGAACAACTTGAGAGAATGCTCCGCGCTGTAGACGGCAATGTGTCAGCGAACACCAACTCACAACAGATCACCCCAACTGAAGTAGCGGTCAAAAAGGCAATCGACCTGATCGAGATTACAAAACGACGTTCAAGATTTACTGCCTTTGCCAACCTATTTGCCGACCCCGCTTGGTTCATTTTACTCGATTTGTTTGTGCGGCAACATTCTGGGTTGCAGACGAGTGTATCAAGCGCATGTCACGCATCCTTCTCGCCATTAACCACGGCGCTTCGGCATATTGCCATTTTGACCGAGCGCAACGTTATCCAGCGTCAATATGACTCTGTGGACCAGCGACGTGTTTTCCTTGAACTGACGGACGAGTCCTCCGCTGAGATCGAACGCATATTGTTGGCTGATGGTTATCGGGACATGTTGATTGTCTTGTGATGTGCCCAACGTACCTCAAATGACAACGGCATGAACGATCTTCTATCTCGTATCACGCCATTGCAGGTTACGACAAAGACTCCCGGGTGCAGAATGTTGCTCAGACCGAACATGAGATGGAAAAATCATCCCCGTTGTCACATAAATCGCGCCTATATATCAATCGGCCTATCTGGTTCGAAAAACATTGGCGGCAACAGACATGCGTAATCTTAAAGATACCGACGCCGATGCCCTGCACGAGATTATGCAGCCGTTAAACATCATTCGATTGGCATGCAGTAATGTCCGCGGACGTTTATCAAATCTTTCAGATGATGATGCCGATTATGTAGTCCGGAAAATTCTCCGGATTGAAGAACAGACGGTCCGCGCTGTGGAACTGTTGCAACAATGGAAATCCCGATCCGAAGATAGCGGGTCGCCCGGCGCCTTGTAGTCCCGCTTTCTGAGTTATCTTACCCAGCTAGCGCTTGCAGTTTCCATGCCGTTTCGAGATAGCGTTGCATCGCGACCAAGGCCTCGGGTTCCAACTGAAGCAACGTCCGTCGCTTGTCGTTCGGATCCATCCAACGGCGCACCAGTCCAGCATCAACCAGATTGTTTACATGCCGTAATGCTGTGCTCAGTGGGACAAAGCTCGAGACCGAAGCACTTGAAGCAGGAATAGCTTCGCCGCGCAAACTGGCCTCGGTAATATCCATCAATATCTCCCAGGATGGGCCGGATAGAACTTCGGGATCAAAAAATTTTGTTTTATGATGTTGGAATTTTCGAAGCAGCCGCACGAACCCCTGCAACTCGGATGCCGTGGGGGGTGGGATGGTAGCGGCGCGACTGCCATCTATGGGCGATTCAAGCCGCCTGGTCAGCGAGGTAATTTGAAATCGGTTCGCCATTGCGAAATGTTGCGACGATGCCCGGCGTAGTGCTTCAGCCAGATCCTCCATCGACACCGGCTTATTAAGCAAATCCGTCGCTTGAGACCGCATTGCACGCGTTGCGATATCCAAGCTCGAGTAGCCAGTCACTACCAATGTTACAATCGGGCGACTGGGCGCGAAGCGATCTGCGATTTCGGATAGAAGTGAAATGCCATCCATTTCCGGCATCTTTATATCCGTAATCACTACACCGATTTCCGGTGTATCGGATATCATTTTCAGGGCGTCGGGCGCGGTTGTGGCACCGATGAAACTGTAACCCAAATTTGTAATGACATCACGATATTCTTCCAAACATACCGGGTCGTCATCTACGACAAGAATTGTGCAACCTTTTTGTAGCCTTTGAAAGGCCAAATGACCAATAGAGCCCTCGACGTGCATCAAGCCCCCGCTTAATAATTCGCATGACCCGCTTGCAGCATATGGTTGCAATCGTTTGCGTCCAACCCGTTCTAACGCCAACAATTTTCCAATCAATAATATAATTACCGGTTGGTACGGATAAATTAACCAGAAATTGCCGATGACGGTGGTAAATCATTCGGATAAGGGCCTATTTGGCATACTGCCACTATGGCCTAAACCGCGATAATGGCGCACCCAAGAGGAGAGTGAGCCACAATTACTAATTCCTATTAAACCTAAGCTTTTCTTAGCATAGTATAGTCTCTTCAACCACAGTTTTGGTACAGTGTGACAACATTTGCGGGGGTTTTTATAACTTCGCACCCCGCATCGGGTGGCGTCTCCTCACAGTGTCACCCACCCTTCTTGACATTTATATGAGCCACTATTCTGGCAAGAACCCAAGTTCATATACCTGTGGCCGCAATTTATCACTAAGTGCGGCATAACCGGTTCTGAACGCGACAAAATCAACCGGGTCATTCTCGCTGTTGGCTACAAGGCTTTTGCGAATTTGGTACCAGCCCGCATCGGCACGGCCTAAACGATATTCGTCGCGAATTCTGCGAGGAAAATCGGCAGCATGAAAGCGCTCCCATAGTTTCTTGCCCTCTGCCAGCACAGCCTGTGCTTCGGGGCTGAAGGCCATGCCCTTTATGTATCGTGCCATGAAATCTGACTCAAAACGACCACTTGAGCCTACTTCGCCTTCGGTAAAGGGGATAAAATGATTGGTCAGGGACCAAGCGCGTTCATCCCATTCCAGACCATCCGCCCCTGCGGTAAGGTTGCTACCGTTGAATAGCATCCACACGAGGCAATCTGATTTGAATTCGTCGCTGAGTTCTGAGGTCGGTTGCAGAAATTGCTCACGGTCGTTGAGCCATGTCGGCTTAATTAGGCGACGGACGGCGAAGACGATTGCTGCTTGCCAGAGGTTTTCAGCATTAACGAAAAATCCTCTGGCGCTGCCGTACCCGGATGAGAACAGCATTGTTTTTGAGGCTGCGTTTTGAAGGTCATTTCCGGCGCAATTTAGCCAACCGATTGCTCCGTTGGACCATCGGTTACCTCGCAAGTCCTTAGTTGCGGTTGCGGCAACAATTGCGTTCTTGAGTGGCACCACCTCTTCGCTGTTGGATGGAGTTCTCAAAACCCAGTCTGTTAGCAGAGATAAGCCGTCATAGTTGAGGAAGGTTTTTTCTCCCACAAGCGAGCCGTCTTTGTCCAACGCAGCGGCTTTTACGCTCGTTATTGGGATATCTTTTTGGGTGTCCCAGACCAAGAAACCGATTGGAAAGTCGCCCTTTAATCCTTCGAAGGTGCGGCTGTGCACGGCAAACCCACCGAGATATTCTGCCTTCCACACTTTGCGAAAGTCGTTAAGCGTCGGTGTGCTGATGTATTTCAGCTTACTAAACATCGCCAAAATCGCATTCGGAATTTCTTGATAAATGCGAGCGACAAACTGCATAAAAAGTTCATTTGTCGCTTTGCCGTATTCAGCCATACTAGCCTTGGCAAATAGTGTATTGGCCACGCCGAGTTTGTTGCTACTTACTCCGATGGCTACCGCAAGGCCCCCGCCCGTCGCCTCCGCATAAGGCGGGTTAATCAGCACCAATATCTTCTTCGCGCCCTCTTTGCCCGATTTGGCGTCGGCCAGAGCTTGGCGGAGCGCCGAGGGTAGCTTGTTCGTCAGTGTATAATCAATCTCGCCAAAGTCGGTGACGTCGTCGTTTAGATAATCATATTGGAACATTTCGACCCCAGCGAAGGTGCCTCTCGATTTCATCCCGTCAATGTCCTCTTGGTCCAAAGTAGACATGAACAGGTTGCGGGGGTTGCTGTGGCTGAGCTCTAGATTGCCTACGCCGCAGCACATGTCCCAGATAATGTAGTCTTCCTGCCAGCCTTCTCCCAATGTTTGGGAGAGCAGGTCGTAGGCTTTATCGACGATGTGGATTGGAGTATAGTAAGCGCCTTTGAATTTCTGTTCGTCGAACGGCAACAATATGTCGCGGCGTTCGAGCAGGTAATGGCGGTGGCGTGTTTCGGGTGGGCGTTGATAAATCCGCCAGAAATTGTTGTAGCCACGCATTGAGGCTGGTTCAAACGTGCGGCCGTCCCTCATCAAAAATACCGGCTTTCCTGCATTTTTCAACAAACGTGCCGACAGACCAGTCATTGCCTCTGCATCGCCGTCATGCATGATATCAGCAAAAAAGAGGGAGGCATAATCCCCTTCTTGGGGCACAACCATTTCGCGGCCGACCATCTCCACCCATTTGTTAAACACCTGCCGCAAGTTGTCTGGCGTGATGGGGGTTTTAATAATCTTACCGTTTTTCAGCGCTGATTTGACCGCGCTAAGAAATTCATGTTCCTGGGTTGCGATAACGTACGTGCTAAAATGCCCGTCTAGATGGGCGGCAATTTGCCCAACGTATCTTCGGCTGAGTGTAGAGGCAGCTTTTGGCCACTCGATTGTATCATCCTCCAGCACGGGCAGCGCTAATTCCGTTTCAAGCAAGGCAGCTTTCGACCGGTCTATGACTGCAAGGAAAGGTGGAATGTGTTCGCCCGCTAAACGAGCACTCCGGACGTAGACTAATAATTGGGCGAACATTACGAGGGCTGGCGTCGGCGCATCCTTTGCTTCGAACCACATCTCGGCCGTTCGAATGTCGATTTTACCCTTGCTGGAGGATTTAAGCCCAATCGCTTTTACATAAGCGTCTTTGACGTCTTCTTCGGACTTTGCAGCTGAAAGCGCTTGTGCAAGTGTCATGGAATGAAAAAGCCCCCTTTCCCGAAGTATCGACTTCGGAGCCGAACAGAACGCAATTGGTAGTCGTCAGCTTTTCCAAAATCCATCCCAAAACTGAGATTTGTAAATTCACGGAATTGACGACACAAGAAGCGAAGACTTGCGGTGCTATTGCTCTGATAGGGAACCCGCCAGTATGAAATAATTTAACACTTTATCAGAGCCAGCAAGGCAGCGCTAATTCACAAGGTGAGTTCCCCGCCAAGTTCTGTTTAGAAGGAGCTGGGAGACTCTGAAAACGCCATATCAGTCGTTTTAAGGGAAATGGTTTGGGCTGACGATTTACTGTCTGTAATAGTCTTTGAGAGGCGGTAACGTATCTTCCTGCATGTACCCTAATGATGAGAGATTTAATGTGTTCCAATAAACCATAATTGAGCGCCAATTTCCGATTTGCTCTGGTGCACTTGCTTGCAGCGTCGCCACCCTCACACCCTACAAATGTTGTGGGGTGTTTTGTGAATTTTTCCAGCTTTATTGCGGGGTAGCGGATTTCGTTGTTTACGGAGAGTTTGCCTCCGAAACCATGGATTTTGGGCCAAATGAATGCTGCACGAAATTGCAAAATACGACCCTTCAATCATACAAAATTTGTAGGATTGGTTCCGCATTTCTCCAGCTCCAACCTGCCGTTGCGGGTTTCGTAGTTTGCGGAGAGTTTGCTACCGGAACCATGTATTTTCGGGCAAATCAAACGGACCCAATTGGTCAATTGCGGCCAATATAGATGGCGCAAAATTGCTGCGTCGAATGCGGTTGATTGTAACTTCAATCTTTTCCAGACCGCCGTTACGCAGAATATTTGTACTTGAGATGCCCCTGTGGAGAAGCAGACTTGCCCCGATGTCCCAAGCTCGGTGACATAGCGCCGGGTCCCCCTCAGCACAGAAAATTGCAACGTTTTCACTTTTGGCAGCGTCTACAATCCATTGTAGTGATGATTGGTATCGGACATTCTGAAGTTCAATGCCAGCTTGGCCCCCCAGAATGTGCCCCAGCTGTTTGTACATAAAGTGAGCCGATGCCGACCATCGCTCGATTTGACTTGCGTTGAATGAAGCGTTACGTGACCAAGGTCGCGAACGAACATCTATGATTTTTGTGATGCTGTAGGTTTCCAGTTCTTTTATGAACTCAGGCAGTGTTCTGGTCGAGTATCCAATCGTATAAATCATGTTTTATCTCAATAAGTTAAATTGAAATTCAATCTAACTTTTTGAAATGAAGAATGGCAGATAATTCGGCGTGCGTTCTGATATAAAGATGCGTGGCGGGACTTAAGCGCGTCGGAGAATATTGCGCACTATACCCTAAAGCAACTTGCCTTCCGATTGGCTTGTTATGCATCTTTGTAGCAATTTCCTGCCCTAGTCTGGACGGCGATAAATAGAGTCCGTTCAATCCAGAATTCCCGAGTGGTCTCCTTATCAGGCGCCGAATTCGCACGCTTAAGATAATCGGCATAATACAATCGCGCTTCATCACATGCAGCGACGGCGGCTCTGGCAGTTAAGGAAGCAGCGTCGGGCGAATTAGAAAGCCGGGCTGCCCATCTCTCCATACAGCTGTACAAAACCTGTCGCTGGTCGTCGGCCGTTCGGATGGGCATGTCAGGAAATTTTGCCGCCAACGACCCACATATGTTTGCATTACCTTGTTGGCAGGCCCCTAGCGCCAAGGCCAGCATAGCCACTACAATCGAACCCCTCATCTTTGTCACCCTTTTTGTTGCCATCTTGGGAGTTAGCACCTCGATAGAATTGGAACAACGCGGTTGACGCACGTTCTATATTTGTTCCAAATGGCGATATGACACGACTCGAACGCAGCCAAATATTTCACCGCCTTGTATCAGCCATTTCTTTTGGTGACCGAAAGACCCGTGGGCAAATTACGCAAGGGCAGATTTACCAACTTTGCGACCTAATCTGCGATGCCATTTGCACGGAGTCCTTCATGGTCGTTTCCGCAAACATGGCGGGGTTTACTCATGCGGTTACGGGTAAGTTTGGGAAAGATGAGCCTTGGCCCGAATGGTGTGACCCTCACGGCTTGCAGAGAGACTTTGGAATAAATCCGACGATGGTAACGCAGTTGCCACTTGACGAGTTGAGCCCAACGGAAAAATCTACGTAGTTAATTGGGATAATGCTGCCAACGCCAAATTAAACTGGGGCGTCATTGCGGTCCCGATGACCCCGCCTAAAGCCCCTTCGATAATGGTCCTGACGGAACTCGCGGCCTCTTTAAGGATGGTTCTATTCGGCTCCGACTTGGATAATTGGGCATTTAGCGTATCCACGTCGCCCCGTATTGCATTGACCACTTCACCATGGCCTGAGGCGGCCAGTTCTGTAATGAGCTGTTCAAGCGCCTCACTGACGTCATTGACCGATATTTCGCTAATGTTAGATTGCGTGGAACCAATGGTACCCTGTTGCACGCCCCCCACGATAGTATGTGCGTTTACCACATATGTAGGAGACGAAACCGTGACAGGCTTGCCAACACCTATTTCAAAGTCGCGGATTGCTGAGAGAGCCTTCGCTTTTGTTCCGTCAATCAAATCATTGATTGCCTGGGCCTCGCTGCCTCGAAGCGTCCCCCCATAACTGACATAATTGTCGTCAGGCTGCGTATTCAAAAAATCCCTAAGGTAATCTGAGGTAAGTGAACGGAGTTGGTTCTCACTTATACCATCGACGCCATTCCACGAGCAAGCGTATGCGAACTCATCTCGGCATAACTCCAATAAATGTTTGTCGAAGGCTGCCGCAAGCTCCCTAAGCGTACTGCCGGACCTAAGGCGACCTGCCGCCGAATAGTTTGAGAGTATCTCAGACTTCGATGCGTTGAGGTTGTTTTGAAAGGTTTGCGCCCTTTGACGCAGGCTGGCATCAAATTGTTGCCACAGGTCTTCATTGCTCATTCGCCGAGTATACGCTCAGCTTCCAACCTACGCCAATAATTTTTCTGACCGCACCTTAAGCTAAACCGTTGAACGAAGGCACATCAACATTCGAACCAATATGCTTGGGGACTTATTCGTTCCCAATCGTTGCTCCGGCTTTAGTGGCCCCATCTGTGATGCCTGCCACGCATTGTAGCGTCGAAATTTGAGCAGCTTCACTTTGGGCCTTAGCTGCCGACACGTTTGATGGTCTCCGGTCGCCATCAATGATGCTTGCTGCCTTACTCATGAATGTCATTCTTGCTAACGCGGCGTCAGCACACGCTTTAAGACCAGTTTGAACGTTTTGCTTGGCATCGGACGGAAGACTGTCTGGTGATGCCATAGATTGCAGCGATTGGTATGAGTCAAGGCATGTGACTTGCCCTCGACGTGCGGCATCATAGGCTTCTACGGAAAAATTGCCCTGTGCAAAGATATTGGCAAGTCGGTTTTGGGCATTCTCGCATGGTTGAGTATAACGCAGCACTTCGGTCCATAGTCGGTCGAAGGAGCGCTGGGTGGCTTGTTTGGATATTTCGGTTTGTTGAAACCTGCTCGTTTCAGCAGTTTGGGCTACGTCGGCATCCGAACCGGGTTTGACCCCTAAGCTTTGTTTAAAATCAGAAAGTTCAGCTCTCCGTTCGCCGACCAGCGTCTTTTCGGGTTTTCGAATAGGAACCTTCGGCGCAGTTGCGGCAAGAACGATAAGCCCGAGTATTACGCATGCGCCAATGCCAAGTCCTAGTGGCGAGAGCTTTGTCGCGTTCGTCGGGCGACCTCCTGACTCTGGCTTTTCCGGCTCACCCGTACTGTTCATAATTGTCCCCCGAATTAGTTGCGAGTTTTCATACAACCTCAATTTGCAATTACTTGCAAGTGTAAGGCGTTTTTCCGAATTCCGCCTTCTACATCACTGACGGTCAAAAGGGCCGTCGCCTATGGCCAGTAGGTCGGAGGTGGAATGCAAGAGCTACGCACGAGATTTGGGACGCTGGTGGCTGCGAACCGTCGACGGCTCGGCATAACGCAAGAAGAGCTATCTTCTCGGGCAGAAGTCAGTGTCGACATGATTTCGAGAATTGAAGCTGGTGCTACTGGTGCAAGGTTCACAACCATCGACAAGCTTGCCCGAGCTTTATTGGTCGACCCCGCAGAGCTCTTCACACCGGACCTGCCCGAAGGAGCATTACAACGGCGTCAGCTTACCAGCGTCGTCTCAAGACTGGCCAAACTGTCCGACAAGGATTTGTTGTGGGTTGATGAAGTCCTAAAAGCAGTACTCAAACACCGTTAGCGGTCGCTAGACGAGCGAGAAGACGCTTCACCGACGTTGCGTGCCATTTTCCTCCATCAGGCGTCTGGCAGCCGTGTGACGTAAGATACGTGCCGATGTCGTTTAAAGATTGGCAACCCGCTAATTTTGCAGCGTTAACCCAAGGTCTAGCGGTCTTGGCAAATTCGTCGGCGTCTTCTTTATTTCTTGCCGCCAAAACCTTCCCATGCTTGCCTAGCACAACCCCTCTAGCTTTGGCAGCTTGCAGAGCTGCTTTTGTTCGTGCGCCAATCATTTGGCGTTCATGTTCACTGAAGACAGCAAGCATTTGCAGGAGCAGTCGGTTCGCTTCCGGCATATCGGCGCATTTAATTTCGACGTTTGCATCCAAAAGCTGTGCGACGAATGAAAGTGAACGGGACAGTCTATCGAGCCTCGCTATTAGCAGGGTTGATTTCGTCCTGCGGCAGGCATTGAGCGCTTTCGTCAGCTGATGCCGGTCTGCTTTTGCGCCGGACTCTGTTTCTACAAATTCGTCGACAAGCGTGCCGTGTACAGCGTCCAGATACCTTAAATTTGCCGAACGCTGAGCTTCAATTCCAAGTCCGGATATCTCCTGCCTTCCCGTTGATACTCGTAAATATGAAATGAAGTTTGCCATGGGCCTGTAAGATATAAGAGGATTAACCTGATAAAGCCTGACCCATGATGCTGTACCTGTACACCCCAAATCCGCAATTTTAAGCCGGATATCAACAGAGATAGACCCGCTTTGCTCAATTTGTGCTGCCAGCTCTAAGCTAACGGCAGCTACCGAGGACTAGAAATTGTTGCCTGAATGACCGGACTGTTGTGGGAAGCTGAAATTAAAAAATGGCGGCTAAGGCAGTGGAATTTGGTATACTGCTAGTGAGTCACAGGCAGGTGGACTGGTAGTTATTCCCCGCTTTAGCGAACTTAATGAACATCCAAATCGCTCTAGAAACCTTTCGTCTGGTATCGGGGATTGGTCGATATTTTCCACTATCAACACCTTTAGGTTTTCTATCCCGTATTCGCTTAGCCCTTGATATCCAACTTCAACAGCGTCGTTTAACGAACCACCTGTCGGAACAAAGATGAACCTTGGCATTACCCCTTCTGATAACTCCGGCTCGTTTGCTTCAAACCGCAGGGCGTAAGCACATGCTGCTTTCTCTGGTGAGGAGCCGGTTTGCCTATCAATAAGCATGACAATGTCCCCTTGACGTGCCGGAATAGCGACACCCGACGCATTTGCTTGACAAATTTCAGCTCTACCAGTCCAATTTTTATCGAACTGCTGTCTTTCACCAATTTTAGCGAGGTTACAGACTTTAACTGAATTTTGTTCTTCATTCTGGCTGAATTGAACAGCCAAGCAGTATGCAATCCTTCGCTCACTCACCGGAGCGCATCCGAAAGCAGTCGAGCCAATTATCATCGATAAAGTGAGGCCAATTTTTAGCAGCTGAGTATCCTCACAAATTTGCAAAGCGGTTTTGTTCGCCACAGTTTGCCGTATTCTTCAAATGACCGCAATGTTGTCGTTTCCGGAATGTCCGTTTTGGTTGAAGAGTTCGCCTCAGCCGACCTTCATTAGGTTGACGCACGAACGGCAGCTAACGACGGCTTGAACCTGGTACCCTTATGACTGGAATGCCGTGGGAGGCTGAAATTCAAAAAATGGCGTCTAATGCAGTGGAATTTGGTAAACTGCCAGTGAGTTGCAGGCAGGAGGGCTGCTAGAAATTCTACCCTTCAGAGTACTCAATGAACATCCAAAGCGTTCTAGAAACTTTTGGTCAGGTATGGGGGATTGGTCGATATTTTCTTCTAGCGATACCTTTAGGTTTTCTATCCCGTATTCACTTAGCCCTTGGTATCCAACTTCAACAGCGTCCTTTAACGAGCCACCTGTCGGAACAAATATGAACCTCGGCATCACCGCTTCTGTTAACTCCGGTTCGTTCGCTGAAAAACGCTCGCCGTAATAACATGCTTCTGACTCTGGGTGTTGACCGGGCTGACGGTCAATTAGCATGACAACGTCCCCTTGACGTGCCGGAATAGCTACCCCCGAAGCATCAGCGTCACAAATATCATTTGTACCACTCCAAAGTCGGTCGAATTGTTGCTTTTTGCCAATCTTAGCCAGATTACAGACCTTAAATGCATTTCGTTTTTCATTTTGGTTGAATTGACCAGCCAGACAGTAGGCAATTCTTCTCTCACTTACCGGAGCGCATTTGACCGTCGTTGACCCAATTATTATCGACAAGACGAGATATGTCTTCAGCACCTGAGTATCCTAACAAATTTACAAGGCGGTTTTGCTCACCACAGTTTGCCGTGTTCTTCCAATGACCGCAATGTTCTCGTAGTGGGTCAGTTTGTTTTTGCTTCGCAAACGTTGAAAGCTGCTCTTCGCTTATCCGTGAACCTACTGCAGCTAAACGCGGCTTGGACTTGCTGGTTTTGTGACAGCACATATTGGTCAGCGGAAGTTATCGCAAGACCCCAAGTCAGCTAATTAAAGCCTGTTAGCAACAGATATAGACCCGTTTTGCTTAATCCGTGTTGCCAGCTCTCCCAATTTGACTTCGCCATAACTAAGTTGGCGTGAGGTACGTCAAATGCCGAGGCAAAGGATTTAGCTGTATCTGCGGAAAGACTAAGGAGGTTAGCCACCTGCTCGTGTGGTTGCGTCCGTCGAAGCCCGATGTATTGCCGCCAAATATCGAAATTCGACGCAATTTGCTCTGGCGCATAGCCAACTGCAATGTCGGCAAAGGGGTCTGCCATGTGAGCAAGCTTGTGAAGGTAGTTATTCGGTTTTTTGGGCAGCTTTGTCACTTCTATGCGGGTAACGTCTGCCAGACCGTAAGGCCCAACTTTTCCTTTACTTAAGCGCTCTGCACACCTGTCGTAAGCCGTTAGGACGACGTTGCCAGATGGCTTAGTTTTTGTCTTTCCTCGATGGACATAGAGAGTTTCAATTACACCTGCCTTGCCGACATAGTATGACCGCTTGCCTTGTTTTTTATGGCGAACCAGCAAGTCGGCGACCTGCACTCCAACTAAGTCAACTGCGATATCAATGCGGGTGACACGTGCGTGCTCGATAAAGGTTTCAAATTGGAACGGCCCATTTGGGTCACTAAGGATGGAGACTAGTGTAGCAAACCCTTTTCTTCCAAGTTTCCTCGGGTTGAAATCGAGACGAAACAGCGCCGGTAGTTTTGACGTTTTTTCATCAAATTGAAATCGTACGCTTGAGCCTCTTTTGCCCATCGCCAAAGTAACATGCTTAAACCACTGCTTGTTAGCAAAGTACTTAGTACCTGCCACTTGGGTATTGTAAGGCTGGTGCTGCAAGTAATCGCCTGTAGCTTTCACCCATTCAGGGACCGAAAGGTTTGCAGGAGCATTTTTCCCGTACATGTCTGGGTAGATTGTAATCACAAGGGATAGGCGGTCTGGTAAGGGGACTGATACCCATATCCCCCTTCCGTCCTTCATAGTAAGCTTTGTAGGGAACGTCTCATAAGGAGGTTTGGGCTTGGGTGCATGGACGGAAGGCTTGTTAGAGGATTGGACCTTGGGGTGAATTATAACGGGCACACTTTACTCCACTCAGACCTCATGTTGCTTAGCATCGTATGCGCCACCCAACGTTTCCACGACATTAAATCCGTAATCTAAGCTTTTTAGGCATTTTTCCTGAATTCGCTCCAGTACCGGGCCTGCACCGTATGCTGAGGTTTGGGAACCAGATGAATGCCCCACCAAATATCTGATGTCTTCTTCCGCCACACCAACAGACCGAAGCCGGTATATGACCGTATGACGCCAGATATGTGTCCCACGCCCAGGTTTATGAAGTCCGAATTTCGTGAAATACCGTATCCAGAACTTGCTCATTCCCGCCGACTTTTTGCCCCCTGTCCCTAACGGGAATGTCCTGAAAATCCGCTGCGTGGGAAATAGACCAGACTGTTGCTTTACAAACTGCTGAATGCCAAGTTCCAGCAATTCTGCGGCAATCGGTATTGCACGATTGGACGACTTGGTTTTTGTTGTTTTAGTTTTCTTTCCGCTCTCGTCTTCTTCTCTGACCAAAATGTGTGGAATTTTTACGTCAAATTTAAAATCTTCCGGAAGGAGCTGGGCAAGTTCACTGGCTCTCATTCCCGTAAATACTGGTATAACGCCGCTCCACCAATGCGCATCCCTGACCATACAATTGCCCGCTTCAAATCTTCGGGTTTTTGATTGATATCCGGCAAACAACGGAGTGTGAAAATACTTGTGCACTTCTTCTGGCGACAAGGGCTCTTTTGCTTCTGTTTCCTCGTCTTTACGAATTTTTACCTGAAGCGAAGCAGCGGGGTCTGTAGCTAAATGGCCTTCGGAAACGGCTACACGAAACATCGCCTGAATATAGGCCCAGTATCGCCGTGCTGTTGTCGACAGGATTTGGTTTTCTCTGTCATCCGTCAAATGGGAAGAAAGAGTACCACTTACGCCTTGCCTTGTTTTATTTCGTCTTCTTAACTTGTCGCGAAACTCGCGGAGTTGCTGGGTTTGAATTGACGAAATGGTCGAATTTCCACCAACTTCTTCCACTAACCAACGAGATACCCTCCGAAATTCCGCCAAATTCGACTGACCGTTACCTTGGTCTTTTATCGACGTGACATGCAGGTCAATTAGCTCGGTGAGACTCATTGTTCCTTGAGTTGTGTTAATTGGAATTTCTGTGCTGGCGGAGAGTGGTGCGATGTTAGCCGCGCCTAGAAATATATTATCCTCCACAAAAAATTGTTTTTCTGGCTCTAAGAGTTGATGGATGTGATATCTCATTTGCTCGCGTTCAGCTTTTGCTGCCAGTCGCGTTGCAAGAATTGTTAAGCTGCTATCCAGCTGGCCGAGCTTTAGTTGGACTTCGGACAGCAACTCGCGTGTGTTGTATTTAACCATCCCATCGAATTTATTAAACAACAGTTGCTCATCAATTTCTGCAATGCGTCTTTTACTCTCGACAATATTGAAGCTGATTTCATCATCAATATTTTCGGGCAAGAAATTGCGGGGTGAGTCAACAATTCCCATTAGCCGGTTGAAAAACAAACTGGCTGCAAGTTCCACGTGTTTACGAGTTGGGTTGTTCATCATTCGTAGTCGAGAAAGTAAGTCCTGAAACCAAAGCTCAGCTTTCAAGCACTTTGCTCGAGCCTCGTCGATGCTTTTCGTATTCAACGATTTTCGAATTTCCATCCCGGACAGTTCGGACGGCATGTCGCGGGGTAAAGTAAACCGAACCACATACACAGCGCCACGTCGAGACAAATGCAAAGGTCTAGCGCCACTCATTTATATCACCTCGGCACACCGAGTCGGAACATATCGAAGAACCCAACTTCCGTCGGAAACCCTGAGCAAAGGGAAAAAGCCAATCCCAAAAGAGATTGGCGCACCCAAGAGGATTCGAACCTCTGGCCTCTGCCTTCGGAGGGCAGCGCTCTATCCAGCTGAGCTATGGGTGCGAGCCGGGTCCGGTTAGCAGGCAGACAGGCTTTGCGCCAAGTTTTTTTTATCGCTTATGCATTTGTGGGCGCAGTGATTGATGCACAGCATGGAACCCATCGACAGTCCGAGGGTTTTCCCGGTTGAAATGGGGAATGTGCATGGCCGCAAAGATTATATGTTTAAGCGCTACTTTGCTGGGCGCAACGCTTGGAGCCTGCTGGCCAGTTGCGCGTGAAAAAGATCGCAGCGATTCAAACTATACGGCCACTGGCGCAAGCTCCAGCGCCATCGCAAACAACGCTGCCGTTGCCGACGTGGCTTTGGAAATCGCGCTGAACCAGTTTCCCGGGGGCTATCAATCACGCTGGGCCAAAAATGCACAGGCGTGTGCCGACGACCCTGAAACAAGCGCCGACATCATGTCGCTACAAGGCCGACTCATCAAATTGCCTGACTCGCTTGGTACGATGGTGCAGGGCAAAAGAATGACGTCCAAGACAATGGAGGCCGAGTTCGAGTTTGTAGGCGATGGCAAAAAATCGACCAAATCCATGGCATTTCAGCTTAGCGAAGACCGGC
The DNA here is from genome assembly GCA_031371575.1 of Sphingomonadales bacterium. Classification (GTDB taxonomy): domain Bacteria; phylum Pseudomonadota; class Alphaproteobacteria; order Sphingomonadales; family Sphingomonadaceae; genus Sphingorhabdus_B. The sequence goes on along the minus strand of JANMJX010000030.1, from coordinate 10,442 downwards.
AGCAATTGGTGCGTACGGACGTTGGGGACAACACGCGCACACGATATATACGGTGCCCAAAGCTAATGGCTGGATAACACGAAACCGTGATGCTAACGCGGCCCGATGCAAAACCAGTTTGAACTCACAGAAGATCAGGTCGCCATTCAGGATATGGCGCGTAAATTCACCGCCGACGCCATCACGCCCTTTGCTGGCGAATGGGACGAAAAGTCACATTATCCGGTAGATGTGTGGAAGGCAGCTGGCGCGCTTGGCTTTGGCGCGATTTATGTGTCCGAAGAATCGGGCGGTACCGGCTTGGGGCGGTTGGAAGCTGCCTTGATCATGGAAGCCATGGCATATGGCTGTCCCGCCACCAGCGCGTTCATTTCGATTCACAATATGGCCGCATGGATGATCGATTGCTTTGGCAATGCAGAGCTTAAGGCCCGTTATTTGCCCGATCTGGTGTCGATGGACAGAATCGCGAGCTATTGCCTTACCGAGCCTGGCAGCGGGTCGGATGCAGCCGCACTGAAGACCAGCGCGCGGCTTGATGGCGACCATTATGTTGTAAATGGCACCAAGCAGTTTATCTCGGGCGCAGGCTATAACGACGTCTATGTTGTCATGGTCCGCACGGGCGATGAAAAGGCCAAGGGCATTACGTGCCTTGTCGTGGACAAGGATACACCGGGCTTGAGCTTCGGCGCGCCTGAGAAAAAGCTTGGTTGGAATGCATCCCCCACCGCCCAGGTCATATTTGAAGATTGCAGGGTGCCCGTGGCAAACCGCGTGGGTGCAGAGGGCGATGGTTTCCGCTTTGCAATGATGGGTCTGGACGGCGGGCGTCTGAACATTGGCGCCTGTTCGCTCGGCGGTGCCCAAAGGTGCCTCGATGAAGCGATAAAATATACCAAAGAACGCCAGCAATTCGGGCAACCGGTATCCGAGTTCCAGAACACCCAGTTCATGCTGGCGGACATGGCGACCGATTTGGAAGCAGCGCGCGCGCTGCTTTATATTGCCGCTGCCAAGGTCACTGCGAATGCGCCTGACAAGTCGCGCTTTTCCGCCATGGCCAAACGGTTGTCGACAGACAGCGGCAGCGAGATCGTCAACCAGGCACTTCAGCTTTTTGGCGGCTATGGCTATTTGCGCGATTATCCGATCGAGCGGTTCTGGCGCGACCTGCGTGTCCATTCGATCCTTGAGGGCACCAATCAGGTGATGCGGATGATTATTGGTCGGGACCTGCTGCGCCAATGACCGATGATATTCTGGTCCAGGTTAAAGGTCATGCAGGTTTCATCAGTTTAAACCGGCCAGCGGCGCTCCATGCGCTGACGCTACCTATGGTGCATGCCATGACTCAGGCATTACTGAAGTGGCGCCATTCCAAAGACATTAAATGTATTGTCATCGACCACGCCGAAGGACGGGGCTTTTGCGCAGGCGGCGATATCGCGTTCCTGCGGAACTCCGCGATAAACGACGGTGGCGAATCCGGACGTAAATTCTTCCACGACGAATATCAGTTGAACCATCTGCTGTTCACCTACCCAAAGCCCGTAGTCGCATTCATGGATGGCATTTGCATGGGCGGCGGCGTTGGCATCAGCCAGCCGGCGCGTTTCCGTGTCGCAACGGAAAACACTAAATTTGCGATGCCGGAAACAGGCATTGGTCTGTTTCCCGACGTCGGTGGTGGCTGGTATCTGTCGCGGCTTGAGGGACGCGTTGGTCAGTTTCTCGCGCTCACTGGTTCGCGGGTCGCCGGCCCTGGCTGCCTCGCGCTTGGCCTTGCAACCCATTATCTTCCAAGCAATGCGCTTGCTGAAGCCAAAACGCGGATATCTAACGAGGACGTCGATCGGATCGACGGAATTTTGGGGACCTTGTCCGAAACGCCGCCACCATCCAAAGTTGTGGAAACGCTGTTCCAGATTAACCGCCATTTTGCGTCCGATAAGTTCGAAGATATTCTGGCCAGCCTCGAAATAGACGAGAGCGACTGGGCGATGCGCGAGTTGGCGACACTGCGTTCCAAGAGTCCGCAAACATGCAAAGTGGCACTACGGCAGTTGGCGCAGAGTGCAGCTCTGACTGACTTTGCCGACAATATGGCGATGGAATATCGCATCGCCAGCCGCGTAATCGTCCGGCCCGATTTTGCCGAAGGCGTGCGCGCTGTCATTGTCGACAAGGACAATGCCCCCAAATGGGACCCGGCAACGCCTGAAGGCGTCACTGAAGATTTGATCGACGCGATTTTCGCGCCTCTGCCGGTGGAGGAAGAATGGAAGCCCCTATGACATACGAAACGCTTTTGGTGGAACAACGCGGCGCGGTGACGCTGATCACGCTCAACCGGCCGCAAGCACTGAACGCGCTAAACAGCCAGGTCTTGTCGGACCTGATCGCTGCATTTGGCGCATTTGATGCCGACGAAAGCCAGCGCTGCGCGGTACTGACCGGAAGCGAAAAGGCATTTGCAGCCGGCGCAGATATCAAGGAAATGTCGTCGCAGTCTTTCGCCGACATGTACGGTTCGAATTTCTTCGCAGGCTACGAACGCGTGACGGCAACGCGTAAGCCATGGATTGCGGCTGTGAACGGTTTCGCGCTTGGCGGCGGATGCGAACTTGCGATGATGGCGGATTTTATTATGGCGGGCGACAACGCCAAATTTGGCCAACCTGAAATCAAGTTGGCGGTTACCCCTGGCATGGGCGGATCGCAACGGCTTACCCGCGCCATTGGCAAGGCCAAGGCGATGGAAATGTGCCTGACTGGCCGAATGATGGACGCGGCCGAAGCCGAACGTTCTGGTCTGGTCGCGAAAGTTGTTTCGGCCGCCGAGCTGGTTGACGAAGCCATCAAGACCGCAACGGCAATCGCCGGTATGGCGCCTCTGGCCGCCATCGCCTGCAAGGAAATGGTGAATGCCGCGTTTGAAACGACGTTGCAGCAGGGCGTGGTTTTCGAACGCCGTCTGTTCCATGGACTGTTCGGTACCGAAGACCAGAAGGAAGGTATGGCTGCGTTTGTTGAGAAACGCCCCGGTAACTGGACGGGGAAATAAGGGGGGATGACGATCTGTCCGAAGTTTTAAGCGCTACTTCGACGTCACCTTCTCCACCATCTGGAACTTGCCGAGACCGCATCCTGCGCCTTCGGTAAGTTGCCCGCCTTGCTCATGCAAAACGCGCACGATGTCGACATTGCACAGCTGGCTTAACGATGTCCGGTACGAAAACTTGTCCTCGAACTTCAACCCTGGACAGCTTTGCGGCAAGCTGTTGCGATAGGTTTTCCCGCCCGCCATCCTGAAATCGATCGTGCTGTTGTCGATGACTTTCGTCGAGCGAATTTGCGGGATGCTGACACAGTTTTTCGGCTCGCCAACCGCGCGCACGGGTTCAGGCGCCTTTTTATTGGCAAGTGCCACGGCACCGACTCCGCAAAGCAGCGCAAGGGCAGGGATGAGCAATAGCTTTGTACGCATCGGTGAGTCTCCAATATCAAGCGTCCGTCTTAGGCGCGGCAGTCTGAACTTTAGCTGACTTGATTTTGGGGGGCGGCGTTTTGAGTTTGAAGCGACACAGGTCCACCACCGGACAGCGCCAGCATTCGGGCGTCCGTGCCTTGCAGACATAACGGCCATGCAAAATAAGCCAGTGATGGGCGCCAATGCGAAATGGCTTTGGCGTGTTTTTCTCAAGCGCCTTTTCTACTGCGACGACGGTTTTTCCAGGCGCGATACCGGTGCGGTTCCCAACGCGAAAAATATGCGTGTCGACGGCAAAGGTTTCAGCGCCAAAAGCAGTGTTCATCACAACATTGGCGGTTTTTCGGCCAACGCCAGGCAGCGTCTCCAGTGCGTCGCGGTCGGCCGGCACTTCGCCATCATGGTCGCGCACCAGGATTTCGGAGAGCGCGATCACATTCTTTGCCTTGTTGTTATACAGGCCGATTGTCCTGATGTGCGCCTTCAACCCTTCAAGGCCCAGCGCGACCATTTGTGCTGGCGTCTTCACCTCTTCAAACAAGGCCTTCGTCGCCTTGTTCACCCCGACATCGGTGGATTGCGCCGAACAGGTTACCGCCACCAGCAACTGATAGACATTGCCAAACGCGAGTTCGGTTTCGGGATCGGGATTTGCCTCAGCCAGCCGCCGGTAGAATTCGAAGATGTCAGCTTTTTTCATGTCATATTATGCCTTGGCGCGTGAACATCCGGTTGTGTTTTATGGACGCCTATCTACTATCCAGCCAAAGCGACACCAACACAAGACAGGGAAAATGACAGGATGGCGAACACCATTAGCATTTCAACGCGTTCAATTCTTTTGGCCAGTGCCGTCCTTTCTCTTCTGCCGGTTGCAGCAACTGCCGGCGATGCCCAACAACCCAGCTCAAGCAAAGCGAGATCCATGATCGAAATCAAAGCCGGCCAGTCTGACCAAGACCATCTGTATCTCGAAGAGGTACTTGGCGAAAAGGCCATTGCCGAAGTGAAGGTTTGGAACGAGCGCACTTTGAACCGCCTTACTAGTGACCCGCGCTTTTCAGTGTTTGAAGGGCAAGCACTCGAAATCCTGAATTCAAAAGACAAGATTCCTTATGTCTCTTACCGCAATGGCGAGACGCACAATTTCTGGCAGGACGCGCAGTCGGTGCGCGGTATCTGGCGCAAATCCTCACTTGAAAGCTATTTGTCCGCCGATACCCAATGGGAAACGGTGCTCGACATCGACGCGCTTGCAAAGGCCGAAGGCAAAAACTGGGTGTACAAGGGTAATGACTGCCTGAGCCCCGATTATGACCATTGTATGGTCAGCCTGTCCGATGGCGGCAAGGATGCATCGATTCAGCGGGAGTTTAATGCGCGCACCAAGAGATGGGTGGAAGATGGCTTCATCACCAAGGAGTCAAAGGGCGGCACGACCTGGCTGGACAAGGATACAGAACTGGTGGGGGTCGATTTCGGTCCGGGCACGATGACCGTGTCTGGCTATCCCATGACGGCGCGCATTTGGAAGCGTGGACAACCATTGGACGCGGCCGTCGAATTCATGCGGGGCGAGCCGAGCGATGTCGGCTTGTGGACTGGCGTGCTCGAGCGCGCCGATGGCAGCCGTGAGATCGTCGTCACCCGCGCGGTCACATTTTACGACAATGAAACCTTCTGGATCCCGCGCAAGGACGGCGCGCTGCAAAAGCCGGTGAAATTCCCTGTCCCTGCCAAATCATCTTTGGGCAGCGAGTTTAAGGGGCAGATGCTCCTGACGCTCAACGAAGATTGGCGGACCTTCAAGACAGGCGATCTGGTCAGTTTCGCAATGGACGATTTCATGGCCGATGGCGAAATTGGCACGGTCAACCTCGTGTATCGGCCCGACGAGCGGTCTTCGATAAATGGCTATGGCGAGACCAAGTCAAAGATATTGATGAGCATTTCGCGTGACGTGACCAGCGGCGTTTATGCCTTTGACTGGGATGGCAAGAATTGGAGCTCAACGCCGCTCGATTTCCCCGCCAACGGCACAGTCGCTGTCGGCGCGACCAATGACAAGGAAGATATCGCTTTCATCAACAGCGAGTCGTTCCTGTCGCCAAGCACCTTGTGGACCTATGACACAGCCTCAGCTGTGAAGACGAAAGCCAAGGGCTTGCCCGACTGGTTTGATGCCAGCAATATGGTCGCCGAACAATTTTTCGCGACCTCGACAGACGGTACAAAGATTCCCTATTTCGTCGTCCATAGCAAGTCCATCAAGCTCAACGGAACCAACCCGACCCTGCTTTATGGCTATGGCGGATTTGAAGTTTCGATGAACCCGTCATACTCCGCCACACGCGGGAAGCTCTGGCTCGAACAGGGGGGTGTATATGTGCTCGCCAATATCCGTGGTGGCGGTGAATATGGGCCGAAATGGCATCAGGCCGGGTTGAAAACGAACCGTCAGAAAATCTATGATGACTTCATCAGTGTCGCCGAGAAGCTGATCTCGGACAAGATAACCTCACCCAAGCATTTGGGAATTGAAGGGGGATCAAATGGTGGCCTGTTGATGGGCGTCATGTTTACACAGCGTCCCGATCTGTTCAACGCCGTGGTGTGTGCGGTCCCCTTGCTCGACATGTTGCGCTTTGACAAATTGCTCGCCGGGGCAAGCTGGGTCGGGGAATATGGGAGTCCCGCCGATCCTGTTGAAGGCGCTTTCCTGCGCAAGATTTCGCCGTACCACAACATCAAACCCGACGTGAAATATCCCGAGGTCTTTTTCCTGACGTCAACTAAGGACGACCGCGTCCATCCCGGACATGCCCGCAAAACCGCAAAGCGGATGCAGGATCAGGGGCATGAATTCTTATATTATGAGAATATCGACGGCGGCCACAGCGCAGCGGCAAACCTCAAGGAAACTGCAAAAAGGCTGGCGCTGCAACATGTGTATCTGCTGCAGAAGTTGAATGACGCCAATTGATCGGCAGGTTATCGGGCTAGAGGCCGAGAACCTCCTGCATATTGTAACGGCCGGGCTTTTGGCTGCTGAGCCACTGTGCCGCCTTGACTGCGCCCTTTGCGAAAATGGCACGGGTTTCGGCACGGTGGACCAATTCCAGGCGTTCGTTGTCGGTTGCGAAGATGACCATATGGTCCCCGGCCACGCTGCCGCCGCGCAAGGAGGCAAAGCCGATTGCACCTGGCTTGCGCGCGCCAGTCATGCCGTCTCGTCCCCGCTCGCTGTGATCCTTCAGGTCAATCGCTCGGCCTTTGGCGGCGGCCTCGCCCAGTAACAGTGCTGTCCCTGACGGCGCGTCGACTTTGTGGCGATGATGCATTTCGACGATTTCGATATCCCAGTCCTCGCCCAACTGGCGGGCAGCCTGCTCAACCAATGCGGCCAGCATCGTAACGCCCAACGATGTATTTCCGGTCTGCAGCACTGCGATATCGCGCGCGGCGTCATCGATCAGGAAATGATGGCGTTCCTCCAGTCCGGTCGTGCCGATGACAATGGGTTTTCCTGCCGCAACACAGGAGTCCAGATTTGCTTCGACCGCATGTGGGCTGGAGAAATCGACGATGACGTCTGAAGCTGCCACGAGGGCAGCAAGGTCGCCATCCTTGTCGATGCCGCCAGCATGCACATGTCCATCCGCGTGGATTGCATCGACCAATGCCTGCCCCATGCGTCCATCGCTGCCAATGATACCGATTTTCATAATCTTTACCCCGAACTTGTTTCCGGGTCTTACTATATTAAGTTGGTGACACAAGTTCCGCATGATGACTGGAAAAATGTGACTGACATCCGCAATATATTGATCCTGACGGGCGCTGGCGTCAGCGCCGAGAGCGGCATTGACACTTTCCGAAGCGCAGGCGGCTTATGGGAGCAGCATAAGGTGGAGGATGTCGCGACGCCCGAAGCGTTCGTGCGCGACCCTGAACTCGTGCTGCGCTTTTACGATATGCGCCGCGAGCGTATCCAACAGGTTGAACCCAACGCCGCACATAAAGCGTTGGCGCGGCTCGATGCAGCGTGGACGGGTAACCTTCTGTTGGTTACGCAGAATGTCGATGACCTGCACGAAAGGGCAGGGACGAAGCGCCTGCTGCATATGCATGGGGAGCATTTGAACGCATGGTGCCTTGCCTGCGATGAACGTCATCCATGGCGCGGGACATTGCTTGACCGGCCGGCGTGCCCGTCCTGCGGTGTTGCAGGACAATTGCGGCCCGACATTGTCTGGTTTGGGGAAATGCCATACCGCATGGAGGAGATCTACGACGCGCTTGATCGCGCTGATCTATTCGTCAGCATCGGGACCTCCGGCGCGGTTTACCCCGCAGCTGGCCTCGTACGCGAAGCGCGGCAAAAGGGTATCCAGACGCTTGAGCTGAACCTTGAGCCCTCGCATGGCAGCGCATATTTCAACCAGTCGCGCCACGGCCCTGCAACCGAGATTGTCCCGGCATGGGTAGATGAGATTCTAGGCGCCTGAGCCGCCGCAGCTGGCGCAGGCCGGATCTTTGGGCAGCCTGATCGAACGCATCGACGGAGTCATTCCGTCGAACAGGTTCAACTTGCCCTTCTGAGCGTCTCCAAAGCCCGTCAGCGCACGTATCGCCTCCATCGCAGCAAAGCTTCCCATGAGACCACACATGGCCCCCAGGACGCCCTGCGTGGCGCAATCATCGCAATCGTCCGGGTCATGTGCGTCACCTACAAAACAGCGATAGCATGGTGCGTCGGGTAACCAGCCCGTAAAGGTGCCAATCTGTCCGTGGAACTGGCCAATAGCCGCGCTCACGAGCGGAATTTGCGCGGCGAGGCAGAGGTCATTGACGATCAGGCGCGTTGCGAAATTATCGCTGCCATCAATGACAACGTCGACGCCCGATAGCAGGTCGACAGACGTCGCGGGCGTAACGCGTTGTTTGAGAGCATGGAATGTCACGTCCGGGTTCAGGCGCGCCACGGCCGCGCCTGCGGCCTCTACCTTCGCTGTTCCGATGTCGCTCTCGCTGTATAAAATCTGACGCTGCAGGTTTGACAGTGAGACGATATCGTCATCGATGACGCTGATCGTGCCGACACCTGCAGCTGCAAGATATTGGATTGCCGGGCATCCAATCCCGCCAGCGCCAATCAGCAGGACATGGCTGGAAAGCAGCTTCGTCTGCCCTGCACCGCCAATGTCGCGCAAAACAATATGCCGCGCATATCGGTCAAGCTGTTGGTCGCTGAGCGTCATACGCCCGTGGAGCCAAAACCCCCAGCGCCGCGTGCGGTATCGTCAAGCGTGTCCACTTCGACCATCACGCCGCGCGTGACAGGGGCGACGACGATTTGTGCAATGCGGTCGCCCTTGGTGATCATGAAGTCGTCCTCGCCCAAATTGGCCAAGATAACCTTCACCTCGCCGCGATAGTCGCTGTCGATGGTGCCGGGTGTGTTGAGGCAGGTAATGCCCTGCTTGAGCGCAAGGCCCGAACGCGGGCGGACTTGGATCTCATATCCATCCGGAATGGCAAAGGCAAAACCGGTGGCGACTGCATGGCGTTTGCCCACCCGCAGGTTCAAGCTCTCGGCGGCGCAAATGTCCATGCCCGCTGCGCCCGCTGTGGTATATTCTGGTAGAGGAAGGCCAGCGCCATGGTTCAGGCGCTTGACGCGAACTTCAATCCTTGGCGAGCTCATCGGCAACCTTCTCCATCAATTTGCGGGCAATGACGTCCTTCGCGCTTTCAGGCCAGCTTTCGACCCCATATTTGGTCACGATATGAAAGGCGTTGGTATCGCCACCCATAACGTCCCCCGACACATCATTCGCCACAATCCAGTCGCAGCCTTTTTTGGCAAGCTTCGCCTGCGCATGTTCGACGATTTTTTCGGTTTCAGCCGCAAAGCCGATGAGTAGCTTAGGCCGCTGGGGGTCTGAGGCGAGGCCAGCCAATATATCTGGATTTTCGGTCAGCGCGAGCGCGGGAAGGCCGCCATGGTCCTTCTTAATCTTCTGGTCAGGTGCTTGCACCGCGCGCCAGTCGGCAACCGCAGCCACCATGATCGCGGCATCCACGGGCAAAGCTTTGCTGACTTCGGCCTGCATTTCCAGCGCCGTTTCGACGTCAATGCGCAGCACGCCCGGCGGTGTTGCCAGAACGACGGGGCCCGCAATCAATATGACCTCAGCGCCGAGATCAGCCGCAGCAGCAGCGATCGCAAACCCCTGCCGACCCGACGAGCGGTTTGCAATGTAGCGCACCGGGTCGATTGCCTCATGAGTCGGGCCAGCGGTCACCAATATGCGCTTGCCGAACAGGGGGCGATGGTCGCCGTCGGAAAAGTCTGGCTGTGCCGCAAGCGGGAAGGCGCTTGCTGTTGTTGTTGGAGACCGACCAGTGGTCAGCGCGGCATCAAATCCGTGGCCCAACATCGCACAAATCTGCTCAGCCACCACCGGTGGCTCTGGCAGGCGACCTGGACCAAATTCGCCGCAGGCCATTGCGCCTTCGTCGGGGTTCATGATGTGGACACCGTCGCTGCGCAATTGCGCCAGATTGCGCTGCGTGGCCGGGTGGTTCCACATCCGGACATTCATGGCCGGAACCGCAAGCACTGGCTTGTCAGTTGCCAGAAGAATGGTCGTCGCTAGATCGTCGCATATGCCAGCGGCCATTTTGGCAAGGATATTGGCGGTTGCGGGGCAAATAACGATAAGGTCGGCCTGACGGCTGAGCTGGATATGCCCGATTTCGCTTTCTTCCTTAAGGTCGAACATATGTCCGTAAACCTGGTCTTCGGTCATCACACCCATCGACAAAGGCGTAACAAACTCGGTCGCGCTTTTGGTCATGACCGCGCGCACGGATATGCCCTGCCGCTTAAGCAAGCGGACCAGTTCAAGCGCCTTATAGGCGGCAATACCGCCGGTCACGATCA
>JANMJX010000256.1:0-1880 GCA_031371575.1 Sphingomonadales bacterium | reverse complement strand
TACAGAGATTTAGAGGATTCGGCTGGTGAATGATCTTTGGTTGAACATGGGTGGGGGGTTATTGCTGGGCTATGGGCTTGGCTCGATTCCATTCGGCCTCTTGCTCACGAGGATGGCGGGTGGCGGCGACATTAGGACCATTGGATCGGGCAATATCGGCGCAACCAATGTCTTGCGCACCGGACGAAAGGGCATCGCGGCCCTGACATTGCTTCTCGATTTGTTGAAAGGCTTTCTTGCCGTCTGGCTCGCGACCCGTTTTCTGCCTGGCGGAGAAATTCTTGCAGCCGCAGGCGCGTTCTTCGGGCATCTCTATCCGGTCTGGCTTAAGTTCAAGGGCGGCAAAGGTGTGGCAACATTTGCAGGAATCCTGTTCGGCCTCTTTTGGCAAGGTGGCGTGGTCTATGCAGTTGCGTGGATTGGCGTATTGTTGATCACGCGCCTTTCGTCTTTGGCAGGGCTGGTCGCAGCATTGTGCGCGCCTATCGCGGCTGCCTTCTTCGGATATTATGAACTGGTCGCGATGTTGTCCGCATGCACGCTTATCATTTTTTGGAAGCACCGCGAAAATATCGAGCGACTGATGGACGGGACAGAACCACGCATCGGCAAAAATAAAAGCTGACAACGCACATGGGGGCTAGCCAGGATCAATTCGACAAGCTTCGGCTCATCCGCTCGCCCAATATTGGCCCTGTCAGTTATAGGCAACTATTGGCGCGTTTCGGAAGCGCACGCTCGGCGCTTGATGCGCTTCCCGATCTCGTCCGGCGGGGTGGAGGCGGGCAGCCATCAATCGCCAATGAAGAAGCCATTGCCCGCGAGTTTCGATTTGCCGCGGCATTTGGCGCGCGGCACGTCTTTTTGGGCGACCCAGATTTTCCGCACTTGCTGTCGCACATCGACAATGCTCCTCCCGTCATCTGCGTAAAGGGAAATCTTGCTTTATTGGCACGTCCGTCGGTTGCGCTGGTCGGTGCACGCAATGCTTCGGCTGGCGCGTGTCAATTTGCCCGGCAATTGGCATATGAACTTGGCCAGATGGAATTATCCGTTGTGTCCGGCCTTGCGCGCGGAATCGATACGGCTGCACATGCCGGTTCCATGGATAGCGGCACTGTTGCAGTTATCGCTGGTCGTATTGATATCGTTTATCCACCAGAAAACCGGGCACTTCAGGAAGCAATCGCCGAGAGGGGCCTGCTCATTGCAGAGCAGCCGCCCGGAACGGAACCCAGGGCAAGGCATTTTCCCTATCGCAACCGGATCATTGCAGGGGCCTCGTTGGGCACCGTGGTCATTGAGGCTGCGCCAAAATCGGGATCGCTGATCACCGCACGGCTCGCCGCAGAGGCAGGGCGGGAGGTTATGGCGATTCCAGGCTCACCGCTCGACCCGAGATCGCGTGGCTGCAACCAGCTTATCCGGGAAGGCGCCACACTGGTTCAGAACGCGTCTGAAATCGCAGAGCTGATCACGCCACTCGACAACCGGATGAAAACGCCACTTACAAATTATGAAATTAAGGCGCCGACTGTATCGCACGATGGCGGCGATGCAGAGCGAAGTGCCGTTATTGATCTGATTGGCATGACTTATGTGTCGGTGGACGAACTGGTGCGCCAATCAGGCAGCAGCCAAGCCACAGTGCAGCTGGTTTTGCTCGAGATTGAACTTGCCGGAAAACTGGAACGTGGTGCCGGTGGCAAGGTTCGCTTTGCAGCATGAAATAATCCCGCATTTTTCGTCTTGACGAGCCCCTGTTTACCCCATCAGCCTATACGCGTACGCGAGAGATTTTAGAAAAGCAAAATATATCATGCAATTAGTCATCGTTGAATCACCTGCAAAAGCCAAGACAATCGAGAAATATCTGGGCC
>JANMJX010000248.1:0-36520 GCA_031371575.1 Sphingomonadales bacterium | reverse complement strand
GCAGCTAGGTATTCAGATCGATCGGGTGGCCGCAAAGATTGCGCAACATATCGATTCCGGCATTGGATGATGAAAAACGTTTGTGTATCCCGTCGTTCCTCGGGGGATGGGTCTATGCAACCACGCTTTTTTGTCATGCTGTCGCTATTGACTGTGCCAGTGCTCGCGCAGGCGGGTGATAGCCGAACGGATATCGGTTCCGGCATGGCAAGCTATTATGGCGCTGAATTCAGCGGCAATCGCACCGCCAGCGGCGAAAAATTCGACCCAGGCGCCCTGACCGCAGCGCACCGCACCTTGTCCTTTGGCAGCCGCGTAGCAGTCACAAATCTCGCAAATGGTCAGGAAGTCATCGTACGTGTCAACGACCGCGGACCATGGGGCAAGACGCGGATCATGGACATCTCCTACGCCGCAGCCAAGCAGATAGGCATGGACCGAAGCGGAACGGCGCGCGTGAAACTCGAGTTGCTCGACTGAACGTATTGGCGTAATATCCTCTCGGGGCGTCGGAGGACTATATGAAATTGCGCACGCACTTCGCGCTGGCCGGGCTTTTGATTAGCGCCCAAACGTCAGCCCAGACCCCCGCTAAGGTCGAAATCGTCTTGGCAAATTTCAGCTTCACCCCATCGAACATCGCATTGAAAGCGGGGCAACCCGTCACGCTGCATTTCGTAAATCAGGGCTCAGGAGGGCATAATTTCACCGCGCGTGAGTTTTTTAGCACATCGAACATGGACGCGCTGACGCGGGCAAAGCTGACCAAAAAGGGCAGTATTGAACTGTCTGCCGGACAAAGTGCAGACGTTACGGTGACCCCAAAGTCCGGGACCTACAAGGTCAAATGCGGCCACTTTCTTCACGCCGGGTTTGGCATGACGGGAACGATTACCGTCAGCTAATCACAGCACGCTGCCATTCCGGCAGATCAAGCCCCGCCATATCCTCCACGCGGCGCAATTCGACCGACAGGCCCAGTTGGTCAAGCGCAACGCGTTGCCGTTTCGGGTCGGCATCGGCAAGTGGCACTACCACGAGCCGCCGGTTGACCTTCTGTCGCCAGTTCATGCGTGCCGTGTTCTCCTGCCCCACATAGCACCCTTTGGAAAAGGACACGCCGTTCAGTTCGGCTGCATTTGTTTCAAGCCACAAGGTCTGGTCACTGCCAAGTTCCGCCAGCCCTTCGGTGACACCGAGCGCCAGCCGATGCGCGCGAAAGGCTGCACTCACGTCGATATCGTCCGCCGACAGCGCCTCAAGCCACCTTTTGCCAAGATCAGCATGGCGCGGGTCGCTACTGCCCTCGGCGCTCCAGAACACTCCGCACGCCGCATCGATCGCAATCGCAATTTTCCGCCGCAGACGGTACATGGACAGCCGCCGGACGAGGGCGTCGGCCTGCGCGCTTTCGCAATCAATCAACACATCATCGCCGTCGGCCCATAACAGGAAATCGAACAGCGCCTTGCCCTGCGGACTTAACAGCCCTGCATAAGACGGCATGTCTGCTGCGGTATCCTGCGTCACGAGACCTTGTAAAAACTGGCGCACGTCTTCGCCCGTTCCAGTGGGAGACAAGCGAATGATGCTTCGGTTGAACAGACGGGTGTTTGGCATAGGTGACAGATAGGGTGCCGGACGCTTAAAGGGAAGACATGACCGATCAGACGATTCTTTCCATCCGCCGGCCCGACGACTGGCACGTCCATTTGCGCGATGGCTCCGTCATGCGCAGCGTAGTGCCTTATACCGCGCGCCAGTTTGGCCGTGCCATCGTGATGCCCAATCTGTCACCGCCTGTAACCTCGGTCGAAGCAGGCGCGGCCTATCGCAACCGCATCTTGGCTGCGGTGCCAGAAGGGACCGCCTTTACACCGCTGATCACGGCCTATCTGACCGATGCGACCGACGGCCAAGAGCTCGCACGTGGCTTTGAAGAAGGTGTTTTTACCGCCGCCAAATTATATCCCGCCCATGCGACCACCGGAAGCGCCCATGGCGTTACCGATGTCGCCAATATCATGCCGGCGCTTGAGCATATGGCCCGCATCGGTATGCCGTTGCTTATCCATGGAGAAGTGACCGACGCACATGTCGACATATTCGACCGCGAGGCTGTGTTTATTGAAAAGACGCTGTCAAAGCTCGTCCGCGATTTGCCCGAGCTGCGCATTGTGTTCGAACATATCACCACTGCCGACGCAGTTGCTTTTGTGGATGCGAGCAGCGCCAATGTCGCGGCGACCATTACCCCGCAACATCTGCACCTCAACCGCAATGCCATGTTTACAGGCGGCATTCGCCCCCATGCCTATTGCCTGCCCGTGGTGAAGCGCGAAGTGCACCGTCTGGCACTGCGCAAGGCAGCGACATCGGGTAGCGTGAAATATTTTCTGGGCACTGACAGTGCGCCACATGACGTTACCGCAAAGGAAAGCGCCTGCGGCTGTGCAGGCATTTTCAACGCGCCATTTGCGCTGGAAAGCTACGCGGCCGTATTCGAGGAAGAAAACGCGCTGGCCAGGCTGGAAGCATTTGCTTCCGAAAACGGCCCGCGTTTTTACGCCTTGCCACTGAACGAAGATCGCGTGACATTGGAGCGGGTAAACACTGAAGTGCCAGCGCTTCTCGAACTTGACGGCCTCTCCATTGTGCCATTTCATGCAGGCGAAACGCTGCGCTGGCGGTTGAAAGCCTAAGCTTTTGCAGCCCGGTACGTTTTGATGGCGTCGGCGCAGAAGATTGCGATGCTGACCCAGATCAGAATGAAGCAGGAAAGCTTGGTCGTGCTCAGCGGTTCGCCATAGGCAAATACCCCGAGCAAAAACGCAATCGATGGCGCGATATATTGGACAAAACCAAGACTTGCGTAGCTCATGCGCCGCGCAGCCGTTGCAAACATGAGCAGCGGGACAGCCGTTATAACGCCGGCCAGAATCAACAGCGCTGTTGTGCTCACATCGTCCCCAAATCCGCCCGTTCCTGCCCGTGCGTACCAAAATACTGCAGCCACGGCCAAAGGCGCGAGCAACGTCGTCTCGATCGCAAGACCGGGGACTGAGCCCACTGGCGTGATCTTGCGGATGAGCCCGTAGAAGCCAAAGCTGAAGGCCAGGGAAACCGAGACCCATAATGTATCCAGCGCGTCACCGATTAGTATGGCGACACCGAGTGCAGCAACCGCAACAGCCGCAATTTGCAACGGACGCAAGCGTTCGCCGAGAAACAGGCGACCCAAGAGGACGTTGACCAAAGGATTCAAATAATAGCCGAGGCTAGCGGCCAATATGTGGTTCGTCGACACGGCCCAAATGTAGATCACCCAGTTAATTGCAATCAGCGTGGCCGATGCAAGCAAGTTGCGCAGATGCGTCTTGTGCCTGAAGATGGCGCCAAATTCGCCGAGCTGTTTGCGCAGCGCCATGATGATGAGCAGCAACGGGACTGACCAAATGATCCGCTGCGCCACGACAGCGACGGGCGGAACATGGTTCAGTAATTTGAAGTAGACGGGGACGAAGCCCCAGATGAGATAGGCCGAAATGGCATATGGCAGGCCATTGGGGCGTGCGGTTTCGTTAGTTTCTGCCATGATACGTTTACCCGACCTCGAATAAGGTTCAGATAATTCCGCCGCCAATCCAAAGCCGCAGCGCGCAAATCGCGATCACAAAAAGGCAGAAATTTCGTCCGCCATTCTTCTCTGATACCAATCCGAATATCGCACCCACGGCCGCAATGGGAATGATAAGCCAGTTGAGCCAGCCCAGGAGCGGGATGAAGCCAACCATAGCCAATACAAGGGCGATAAGTCCGAAGATGAATGCGATGAGATTTGCCATCTGCTGACCTTGGCTGTTTTTTGCGGCGGAGGCAAGCCATCGACATAGCGACTGGTAAGAAGGGCACCATCTGTCGCGCTAAACAAACGGATCATCCATATCTGAACGCGATATGCAACTGCGGTTCATCCACGCCGTTTGAAACCAACCAGGTTCATCTAAAACGGAGTTCACGACATGAAACATACGTTAATGGTTTTGGCCGCAAGCGCGATGGTTATACCCGCTGGAGCTGTAATGGCCGATCCACCGCGCCACGCAAAGGCGTGGGGCCATAAGAACAAAAAGGAACGTGCGTACCAGCAAGGCTACCGTGAAGGGCAGCGTGATGCGCAATCTATTGGTAACAACTCGCGCGTCTGGCGCGGCGATGATGGCCGCTATTATTGCAAGCGCGACGACGGAACGACCGGACTAATTATCGGTGCCGCAGTTGGCGGCCTTGCAGGCAATGAGATCGCCGGTCGCGGTGACAAGACATTGGGCGCGATACTGGGCGCGGCTGGTGGCGCATTATTGGGCCGGCAGATTGACCGGAGCAATTATCGCTGCCGCTAACCATCTTGCATATAACAAGAGGCTCAGCCTGTCTCCAGACTGAGCCTCTTTGCCCCCGTTACCTTCTAAACTTTAGCGCCACCTGTCGAGGCCGCGATAATCGACGTCAACGACACGGCCCCGTTCGACAGTGCAGATAAATCGGCCTTTATCATATCCGCGGCCATAGCTATTGCGGTCGTAACGGTCGCTGTCATTATAGCGGTCGCCTTGGTCATATCGGTCGCCTTGGTCATATCGGTCGCCTTGATTGTAGCGATCGCCACCGTAACCATTGTTATAATCGCGGCCCCGTCCATCCTGGACAACCAGATTGCCCATCACGCGATAACCATAGCGTGTGCGTTCAATGCTGCGAATTTGCGTAACGTCCGAACGGCTGTAGCCATTGGCCCAACGCTCTACTGCAGTGACGCATTGGTTTACGGCAGCGCGGCCATTGCCACCGCGGTTATAATTGTAACCAGCGCGATTATAGTCGTAACCGTCATTGCCATCATAGCGGTAGTCGCGGCTGTTATCTGCAGCAGACAACACGGCAGCCAAGCCGCCAAGCACAACCGCCCCAGCGATAATCTCGCCTGCGCTAATGCCATCCCGGTCGCGATCGTACCGATCCCGCGCCTGAGCCGGTACCGAAATGCTTACCAAAGCTGCAGCAGCAGCTCCGGCGCCAAGCAAGCTTTTGGTGATGAACTTCATTTTCAGTCTCCTTGTCCCGGCCCAGTCTTTCTGAGCCGATGGAGACGAACTAACCCATAGCAATTGACCGGATGCTGAACTGACTTGTCAGCATTCGTTCATATAAACAGCGTTTTTCATGAACGATTATTCAACCAGCTCAAGCCCGGTCCATTTGGCAAGAAACGCGTAGATATCCGAGTATTCGTCGATAACTTTGTCGGTCGGCTTGCCTGATCCATGTCCGGCACGGCTCTCAATTCGGATGATTTTTGGCTTGTTTCCCGTATCTGCCGCCTGAAGCGCAGAAATATATTTGAAGCTATGGCCCGGTACCACGCGGTCGTCGGTATCTGCCGTGGAGACGATCACGGCAGGGTAGTCGACGCCTGATCTTATATTATGATATGGCGAATAGGTCATCTGCATCTTGAAATCGGCTTCCTTGCTTGGGTAGCCATAATCGTCGACCCAGTAACGACCAGCGGTAAAGCGATCAAAGCGCACCATGTCCATCACGCCCACCGCCGCGTGGCCAGCGGCAAAAAGATCGGGGCGCTGGTTCAACGATGCACCGATCAGCAGGCCACCATTTGAGCGGCCTTCAATCGCAATCTTGCCCTTGGCGGAAATGCCGCTTGCAATCAGATATTCCGCAGCAGCGGCAAAATCGTCAAAGACATTTTGCTTGTTCATCAACCGGCCCGCGTCATGCCATGGTTTGCCATACTCGCCACCACCGCGGATGTTGGCCAACGCAAAAACGCCGCCTGATTGGAGCCACGCCATGCGGGTCGGCGAATAGGTCGGGGTCTGCGAAATGTTGAAGCCGCCATAGGCATATAGCAAGGTTGGCGCGCCCTTGGAGAGATCGAGGCCTTTCCGGTGCACGATGAACATGGGTATTTTTGTGCCGTCCTTGGACGGATAAAATACCTGTGATACGTTGTAGTCCTGCGGATTGAAGCTCAATTTTGGCTGCGCGAAGGGGGTCGAGGTGCCCTTATTGCTATCGAAGCGGTAAACTGCGCCGGGCTGATTGAAGCTTGAAAAGCCGAAGAAGGTCTCAGGATCACCGGGGGTGCCCGAAAAGCCGCTGGCCGTGCCAATCGCATTCAGCGTAATTTCCTGAACTGGCTTGCCCGCAAGATCCGTCATCATCGCCATAGATTTGGCGTCCTTGATATAGGACAGGATCAGGCGATTTCCGACAATCTGCGCGCGTGACAGAGTCTCTTCCCGCTCGGTGACGACATCCTTAAACACCGGTGCCCTGGCGCTTAGGTCAACGGTCACAACTTTCAGCTTTGCGGCGTCCTTGTTTGTCGTGAACCACAGCTTGTTGCCCATGCCCTCAATCAAGCCCCAGTCATTCTCGAGCCCCGCGACCAGCGGCTGCGCTTTCCACATGGGCTTTTTGCCAAGTGCCATGATGTGCAGTTCGTATTTCTCGTCGGTTCCGGATGATGTCGTTATTACCGCCCATTTGCCATCATGCGTGACTTGCGCACTATGCCCATATTCGGGCTTTTCGGGGGTGGCGTATACGGCCGTGTCGGCGGACTGCGGCATGCCGATTTTATGATAATAGATCGTCTGATTATAATTGAGCTGCTGGAACGCAGCGCCTTCTTTGGGCTCCGCAAAGCGTGAATAGAGAAATCCGTCATTGCCGACCCAGCTGATATTGGTGAATTTCGCCCATTTGATTTCGTCAGACAATATTTTGCCAGTTGTCGTATCAAGCACTCTGATCGATCGCCAGTCGGAGCCGCCGTCCTGAATTGAATACGCCAGCAATTTGCCATTCTTTGATGGCACCCAGCTGTCCAGCGCAGTCGCACCGTCCTTTGCCCAGCTGTTCGGGTCGATGAGAATGCGGTCGGCACCTGCAAGGCCTTTGCGGACATATAAGACCGACTGGTTCTGCAGCCCGTCATTCTTGGTGAAGAAATAATGGCCGCCGGCTTTCTCAGGTAGCCCGAACCGCTCATAATCAAACAGCTTCTTCATCCGCGCAGCGAGCACTTTCTTGCCGGGTAATGTTTTGAGATAAGCGCTCGTCACGGCATTTTCGGCCTTGACCCAGTCGGCGACTTCCGCATTTACGCGGACGTCATCCTCAAGCCAGCGATATGGGTCGGCGACCTTCACGCCAAATTGTTCGTCCACGACGTCAACAGTTCTCGTTTCCGGATAGTCCAGCTTAGTCGCAATATCGGTGGTGGCTACATCATTGGCCACGGCCATCGACGAGACAGGCGCCATCAATATGGCTACGCCCAGCAAAAGTGTACTCCGCATAATTTCATTTCCCCAGCGCGAACAAAGCAATGTCCTAGGACTAGAGCGTCGGGCAAAGAACGCCAATCATATCACGTGTCGCCTGACAGTTAATTTCGCATTTTCGTCGAAATCATTCGGCTAGCAAAAAGGCGAATGAAAAAAAAGGGCGGCACCCTTTCGGATACCGCCCTTTGGAAACATATGAGGTGAGACAAGCTTATTCAGCGTCATCCATCACTTCGACTGGACCGCTGTCCTGGCCCTTGGCGTCGACATTACGGTCGACGAGTTCGATAACGCCCATGGGTGCAGCATCCGAACCACGAAAGCCAGCCTTGATCACGCGGCTGTATCCACCACTGCGGTCGGAATAACGTGTCGCCAGTTCTTCAAACAATTTCACGAGCTGCGTGTCGTCCATCAAACGGCTCATCGCGAGGCGACGGTTGGAAAGACCACCCTTTTTCGCGAGCGTGATGAGCTTTTCGATATAGGGACGCAGTTCCTTTGCCTTTGGCAGGGTTGTCTTGATCTGCTCATGCTTGATGAGCGAAGCTGCCATATTGCGAAGCATCGCGGTGCGGTGCGATGTCGTGCGTTGCAGCTTACGGTGGCCAACTTTATGGCGCATATCTTATTCCTTCGTTCGTAGGGGGGCCGTATCAGGTACCCCGATCCTGGCCAGTTAAGGGCGGCCATTCTCCCTTTTAAATTGGGCCAAAGCACTGCTTCGGCCCGAATATTCTTATCCGAGCAACTCTTGCTCAAGCTTCTTGGCCATCTCTTCGATGTTTTCAGGCGGCCAACCGGGGATGTCCATGCCAAGGCGCAAGCCCATCGACGACAATACTTCCTTGATTTCGTTCAGCGACTTGCGACCGAAATTCGGCGTACGCAGCATTTCGGCTTCGCTCTTTTGCACGAGGTCGCCGATATAGATTATGTTATCGTTCTTGAGGCAGTTTGCGCTGCGAACCGACAGTTCCAACTCGTCGACCTTCTTGAGAAGATAACGGTTGAGCTGGTTTGCATCGGACTCTTCGGAAGAAGCCGATGGTGCAGCCATGCCGATCATTGGCGACGATGCTGCCATCGAATCTTCGAAGTGGACGAACACTTGCAACTGATCCTGAAGAATGCGCGCGGCATATGCCACGGCGTCTTCAGGCGTTACGGTGCCATCGGTTTCGATCGTCAGTGACAGCTTGTCATAGTCAAGCTCCTGACCGATGCGCGCATTGTCGACCTTGTAGGCGACCTGACGCACTGGCGAATAAAGGCTGTCGACCGGGATCAGGCCGATTGGCGCGTCTGCAGGACGGTTGGCGACGGCAGGTACATAGCCCTTGCCGCTGTCAGCCGTGATTTCCATGTTCAGCGTAGCGCCGTCATCCAAGTGGCAAATGACGAGGTCAGGGTTCATGACCTGAATGTCACCCGACACGGCGATATCGCCTGCGGTGACTGCGCCAGGGCCGGTCGCCGAAAGCTGAAGCCGCTTTGGACCTTCGCCTTCCATTTTCAATGCGACCTGCTTGATGTTGAGGACAATGTCGGTCACGTCTTCACGTACGCCAGCAAGCGACGAGAATTCGTGCAGAACATTTTCAATCTTGATCGATGTGATCGCTGCGCCCTGCAACGACGACAGCAAAACGCGACGCAGCGCGTTGCCGAGAGTCAAGCCGAAGCCGCGCTCAAGCGGCTCGGCAACAAATACGGCCTTACGCTTCGCATCGCTACCTGATTTGAGCTCAAGTGCGTTGGGCTTTTTCAGTTCCTGCCAGTTCTTAATATTGACGGACATGGATTTCCCCTTGGGTTTTGCAAAACCGGCAATTTGGTGCACCGTGCCGGCTTGCGGGTAAAAGAAGGAACGACTGGTCAGCCGCCCCTGAAACGAATGCTTAGACGCGCCGACGCTTGGAAGGACGAACGCCATTGTGCGGGATCGACGTCACGTCACGGATCGAGGTGATGGTGAAACCAACCGCCTGCAAAGCGCGAAGCGCCGACTCGCGACCCGAACCCGGGCCCTTGACTTCTACTTCAAGCGTGCGAACGCCATGTTCCGCGGCCTTCTTGCCGGCATCTTCTGCGGCGACCTGAGCCGCGTAAGGAGTCGACTTGCGGCTCCCCTTGAAACCCATGGTTCCAGCGGACGACCAGCTGATCGCGTTGCCTTGGGCATCCGTGATCGTGATCATGGTGTTGTTAAAGCTGGCATTGACGTGCGCGACGCCTGCCGAAATATTCTTGCGCTCCCGCTTTTTAATTCGCTGTGGTTCGCGTGCCATAAACTTTGTATCCTATTCGAAAATGCGAAGAAAAAATAATCAGGCGAATGCCCGTGATTACTTCTTCTTGCCCGCGATTGCCTTTGACTTGCCCTTGCGGGTGCGCGCATTGGTATGCGTACGCTGACCACGGACAGGAAGCCCCTTACGGTGGCGAAGGCCACGGTAGCAGGCGAGATCCATCAAACGCTTGATGTTCATCGATGTGTTGCGGCGAAGATCGCCTTCTACAGTGTAGCCCGCATCGATTGTTTCGCGGATTTGCAGCACTTCGGCATCCGAAAGGTCCTGCACACGGCGGCTATGATCAATTCCCAGCTTGGTCGCGATTTCGACGGCTTTAGTGCGGCCGATACCGTGAATGTAGGTAAGCGCAATGATCACGCGCTTGTTGGTTGGAATGTTAACTCCGGCAATACGTGCCAATTTATTTACTCCTGCTCCACAGGTGCCCTCGAAAGGACGAACCCTATCTCAACGCTGATGATATCCCGAAACGCACAAAACCAGCGGACGCATAAACGCGCTGCTGGCTGCACCAGATGTTCGGAATTCCACGCGCCTTACGGCGAGTCGCGGCAACTGTCAAGGGCAGCGGCGCTTCACCCCTTGCCTTTCGTCTTGGTTTTGCCCGCCATCGCATTTTCTTCGATAAACTGGATGATCCGGCTGGCAATATCTTTACCGCTGGCTTTTTCAATGCCCTCAAGGCCAGGCGAACTGTTCACCTCCATAATGACAGGACCGTGATTGGACCGCAGCATGTCGACACCGGCGACATTCAGGCCCATGGCCCGTGCCGCGCGCACAGCGGTTGACCGTTCCTCTGGTGTGATCTTGATGGCCTGGGCCGATCCGCCGCGATGCAGGTTGGACCGAAAGTCTCCCTCTGCGCCTTTGCGCTGCATCGATGCGACGACCTTGTTGCCGATTACAAAGCAGCGGATATCGGTGGCATTGGCTTCTTTGATGAATTCCTGGACGAGGATGTTCACATTTGCCCCGCGAAACGCCTCGATGACCGAGCGCGCCGATTTCTCGGTTTCGCCCAGAACCACCCCGATGCCCTGCGTGCCTTCAAGCAGCTTGATGACCACAGGTGCGCCGCCGACCATCTCGATAACTTCGTCTGTCTGCCTTGGGTCATGGGCAAAGGCAGTGACCGGAAGGCCAAGGCCCTTGCGCGCCAATATTTGCAAGGACCGAAGCTTGTCGCGTGACCGGCCAATGGCAACGCTTTCGTTAAGTGACCATACGTTCATCATTTCGAACTGGCGCAGGACCGCCAATCCGTAAAATGTAACCGAGGCACCTATTCGGGGAATCACTGCGTCATATCGGCCAAGCTTTGCACCTTGGTAATATGCCTCTGGACGATGCGAGGTGATATTCATCGTTACACGTAACGTATTCAAAATATCAATCTCATGACCGCGGGCAATCGCCGCCTCCACAAGCCGTTGGTGGGAATATAAGTTGGCGTTGCGCGCCAACATCGCGATTTTCATGTCTCTTTGGTCCCTACATTTGCGGGTTTTCCAAGAACCCACCGGCGTCCGCTGTTGACGAGGAAACCGCGCCTTAACGCCCGCCGGCCAATTAGCAAGGGAAAGGCCATTGATCGCCGGTTTGCCAAGGTGAGCTGCCCGTTCCAACACAGCTTGCCAAAACAAAATTGCGCCGTGATGACATAACGATCCTGTTGCTCGCCATTAGATGACCGGACCATGCGCCGGTCGATGAGCGGTGCTTCATACCGTTTTGGCTTTTCGCCCGCATTGAGGCGGAACCAGAATTCCACATAAGGTTTGCCATCGCGCGAGATGGGCTTGATCCGGGTCGCGTGAATTGACGAGGTCGCAGCGCCCGTGTCCATTTTGGCATGCACCTGAGCAAGGCCAAGGCTTGGGATATCGACCATCTCGCACCAGCCAATCTCGATTTTATTGCCTGAACGCGCCGTGTTTTGTCGCGTTGCCAATTATTTTGGCTCCGGCGGCGGCGCTTCGTTTACAGGGCTGTCGCTCGCACTGTCAGTCTTGGGCGTTTCATCGGCCGGCGGAGCATCACCGCCTGGGGAACTGGTGACCTTTTCAATATCAAGCGTAAAGTTGTCGGCCGTTGGCGTCTCGGCCGCTGCTGGCGTAAATGGGGACAACATATTCCGGAATTGCTCACCCAAGACCTTGTCCACTGCGGGTGCGATTTCGGAGACTTTGTAACGCATGTAGCCGCCCACCACATAAGAGAAGCTCACCCGCGTGGTCGTGGTGCCCTTGACGGGTTCCATCGCCACCGTCAGCGTCCCCAAAACCGCCTCGGACTGAAGCGGACCAAGCGCACCTTGCATCCGCAGCACTTTGCCCGGCTGCGCAAATATGACGCGCATATGCTCGACACTTCCCACGGTCTTCAGTTTGCCATTCGCATCGGCCTCCTGAAACAGTTCACAGAAGCAACCATTGGCCTGCGCATCGATATAAAAGCCCGCAGTGGAACCAGACCAGCTGTGCGCTTTGCTCCAATAATCTTTCGGCGCAATCAGCCGCTTCCAGATGTCATCGGGCGTTGCATCGACCGTCGCGATATGGATGATGTTAAAGCCGGTTTCAGATGCAGACTTGACCTCGGCAGACGCTGGCGTGGCGAAAATGGCGGCGGCCATGATCAGGGCGGTGGACATCAGATGTTTCATGGAAAGGGACAATAACAACCGTTTCCATTTCCGTCACCCTGAACTTGGACGCAGGCAAAAGTGCCCGGATAGTCAGCCGATGATTTTGTCGATTGCCTCAGTCACGTCTTCGATGGACGCCATGCCATCAACGCGGCTTACGAGGCCACGCGCGTCATATAAAGGCAGGATTGGTTCGGTCTTAGCCCGATATTCCGCCATGCGCGTGCGCACCGTTTCTTCATTATCGTCGGGGCGGCGCTTGAACTCATGCGATCCGCATTTGTCGCATGTGCCTGCAACCACTGGCTGCTTGAAGACATCATGATAGCCATCGCCGCAATTGGCGCATGTGAAGCGGCCAACGACGCGCTCAACCAGCGCATCTTCGTCCACGACGAGCTCAATCACATGATCCAGCGTCCGGTTGCGGGCAGACAAAAGGCCGTCCAGCAACGCGACCTGAGGCGCTGTACGCGGGTAGCCGTCGAATATCAGGCCTTTATCAGCCGGAATTTCGTCCATATGCTCACCAAGGATTTCCGCCATCAATTCGTCGGGAAATAGCTTACCCGCCTTCATGATTTCATCGGCCATCTTGCCGACCTCAGTACCAGCCTTGACCGCAGCCCGAAGAATATCGCCGGTCGACAACTGGACCATGCCATATTTGTCGACGAGCAACGCCGCCTGCGTTCCCTTGCCTGCACCCGGAGGCCCCAACAGGATGATATTCATGAAACGTTTCCCCGATCGTTTCGATGTCGCACCCTTTAGCGGGTCCGTCCACCCTTCAGCTTGGCCTTTTTCAGCAGATCCCCATATTGGTGGGCGAGCAGATGGCTCTGGATCTGTGAGATGGTATCGATGGTAACATTCACCAGAATAAGCAAGCTTGTTCCGCCAACCGCGAACACGCTACGCAAGCCAGTGGCGCCCAGAACATAATCCGGCAGCAGACACACCAATGTCAGATAGGCTGCGCCCAACACGGTGATGCGGGTCAGCACATAGTCCAGATAGGATTCAGTGTTCTTGCCTGGACGAATGCCCGGAATAAACCCACCGGCCTTTTTGAGATTTTCGGATGTTTCCTCAGGATTGAACACCACTGCGGTGTAGAAGAAACAGAAGAAGATGATGCCCAGACCATAGAGCACGAGATAGACTGGCTGGCCATGCTGCAGATATTGGTTCAGCGAGATGATGAAGTCACCCATCTGGGTTTCACCCGCTGCCTTGTTCCCGGCAAGTTGCGTGATTGTAAGCGGCAACAATAGCAATGACGATGCGAAGATCGGCGGGATAACACCCGCGGTGTTGATCTTGAGCGGCAAATGGCTGCGGTCAGCCTGCATCATGCCGCGCTGTGTCGCGCGTTTGGGATATTGGATAAGCACGCGCCGCTGCCCGCGCTCCATGAAGCAAATGATGAGCGTCAAGCCAACGAACATGGCGATAAACCCAAGGATCAGAAATCCGCTGATGGATCCGGTCCGCGCGCCTTCGAGCAGGCGCACGACGAGCATGGGCAACTGCGCCACGATCCCAGCCATGATTATGAGCGAAATGCCATTACCAATGCCGCGCGACGTGATTTGCTCACCCAGCCACATCAGGAACATGGTGCCACCAATCAAGCTGATCGTCGCAACGACGCGGAACATCAGGCCCGGCTCTACAACCGCGCTAATGCCATTGGCAGCCGCGAGACTTTCAAGACCCGCAGCCAGGAAATATCCCTGAACGGCAGTCAGGAAAACCGTACCGTAACGGGTATATTGGTTGAGCTTCTTGCGTCCGCTTTCGCCTTCTTTCTTGATCGCGGCCAAGGTCGGCGACAAGGATGCCGCAAGCTGGACGACAATCGACGCGGTAATGTAGGGCATAACGCCAAGCGCAATGAGACTCATGCGCTCAAGGCTGCCGCCGGAGAAGGTGTTGAAAATATCGAGAACGCCGCCGGCAGCGTTATTTGCATAAAGCGCCGCTTGTGCAATCGGATCGACGCCGGGAAGTGGCACAAAGCTCAACATCCGGAAAACGATAAGCGCGCCTATGGTGAACCAGATACGGTTCTTAAGCTCTGTTGCCTGCCCGAACTTCGATAAATTGAGGTTCGAGGCCATTTGGTCGGCCCTAGATGCCATGATATACTTTCCTTATGTCCGGATCAAAACCGCGCCGCAAAATATGCGAACCGCTGCCTTATCCCAAATATAGCCCGACATTCCCCGGTTACCCCCCAGAAATGTCAAACCCCGCCAGCCCATATCGGGAAGCGGGGCTGGCATGACAAGAGCGAAGTCGTCGCCCCTATCTTATTTCTTGGCCGCAGCTTCTTTTGCTGCATTCTTGACCGATGACTTTTTCGCTGCCGCTTTTTCGGAGGCAGAAACTTTCACCAGCACTTCAACCTTGCCGCCGGCCTTTTCAACCGCTTCAATCGCTGCCTTTGACGCACCGGCAACCGAGAAGTTAACCTTTGCGGTCAATTCGCCCTTGGCGAGCAACCGGACGCCGTCCTTGCCACCGCGGGCGAGGCCAGCTGCCTGCAACGCAGCGTGGTCGACGACAGCCTTGATGTCGATCTTCTTGGCGTCGATGAACTTCTGGATCATGCCCAGGTTTACCTCAGCATGGTCCTTGGCGAAAATATTGTTGAAGCCGCGCTTTGGAATACGCATGTGAAGTGGCATCTGGCCACCTTCAAATCCGTTGATCGAAACACCCGAACGGCTGGTTTGGCCTTTTTGACCGCGACCCGAGGTTTTACCCTTGCCAGAACCGATACCACGGCCAACGCGCATACGGCGATGGCGGGCGCCTTCGTTATCTTTAATGTCATTCAATTTCATGTCGTGCACTCGCTTTCGCTTTAATTCGCGCTGATATTATTAGTCCTGGATTTGGACCATGTGCCGAACTGTCTGGATCATTCCACGCACTTCGGGGGTGTCTTCGATCTCAACAACGCGGTTCATCTTGTCAAGGCCGAGACCCTTCAAAGTTGCACGCTGCGAGGCAGGACGGCGGATCGGCGAACCGGTCTGTTTGATTTTAATCTTCGCCATATCGATTACTCCGCAATAGCTTCTGCATGGGCTTCAGCAGTCTTGCTGCCACCGCGACCCAGAAGGTCGGCAATTTTCTTACCGCGACGCTGCGCTACCGACTTCGGGCTTGTCTGTTCGGACAAAGCAGCGAAAGTAGCGCGGATCATGTTGTAAGGGTTGGATGTACCAACCGACTTGGTCACTACGTCTGCAACGCCAAGGCTTTCGAACACAGCGCGCATTGGACCACCGGCAATGATGCCCGTACCGGCTGGTGCCGAACGCAGCGTCACCTTGCCAGCACCGAAATGGCCCTTGCCATCATGATGCAATGTGCGGCCGTCCTTAAGGGCGACGCGGATCATGGATTTCTTTGCAGCAGCAGTCGCCTTGTTGATGGCTTCAGGCACTTCGCGCGCCTTGCCATGTCCAAAACCTACACGGCCCTGGCCGTCACCGACTACCACCAGCGCAGCAAAACCAAAGCGCTTACCGCCCTTGACCGTTTTCGAAACGCGGTTGATGTGGACGAGCTTTTCGATCGTGCCATCATCTTCTTCCTGAGCCGGACGACGATCGTTGTTGTTGCGACCACGGCCACCGCCGCCACCGCCACCGCGATTGTCACCACCGCCACGACCGCCACGGCCACGACGCTGGCCTTCGGCTGCGACTGCTTCGGGAGCTGCGCCGTCGGAGACGGGTGCAGTGCTTTCAGTGTTTTCGTCAGCCATCATCAGAACTCCAATCCGCCTTCGCGCGCTGCATCAGCAAGCGCTTTGACGCGACCATGAAACAGAAACCCGCCACGATCAAAAACCACGCTGGAAATGCCAGCCTTCTTGGCAGCTTCGGCTACCCGCTTGCCGACATCGGCAGCAGCTTCCGCTGTCGAGCCATTCTTCGCCTTTACATCCTTGTCGAGTGTCGAGGCCGACGCAATCGTCGCACCCTTCGAATCGTCAATGATCTGCGCGTAGATATGGCGGCCAGTGCGGTGCACCGAGAGACGCGGACGACCAGCAACCTGCGCCCGCAATTTCGAACGCACGCGCTGACGGCGCCGTGCAAAGAGAGACAGTTTTGCCATTATTTCTTCTTCCCTTCCTTGCGGAAGATATATTCGCCGCGGTACTTGATGCCCTTGCCCTTATATGGCTCTGGCTTCCTCCAGCGACGGATTTCGGCAGCAACCTGCCCAACCTTCTGCTTGTCGATACCCGAAATTTCCACCGTGGTGTTGTCAGGTGTCTTGATGTCGATGCCGTCGGGGATGGCAAAGTCGACATCATGGCTATAGCCAAGCTGCAACTTCAACATTTTGCCCTGGCTGTTGGCACGATAACCAACACCGGTGATTTCCAGCACCTTGGTAAAGCCTTCGGTCACGCCTGTGACCAGGTTCTGGACCAATGTGCGCTGCATGCCCCAGAAGGCGCGCGCGGCTTTACTGCCATTGGCAGGCTTCACCAAAAGACCGTCGCCCTGCATCTCGTAAGAGATCAGGTCGCTCATCGGCATTGTCAGTTCGCCCTTCGGTCCTTTGACCGAAAGCGTGCCCGCTTCCATGCTGGCGGTTACGCCGGCGGGAATGGGAACAGGTTTCTTACCAATGCGGCTCATTAGAATACCTCCGCCAGGATTTCGCCGCCGACATTCTGTGCACGCGCTTCGGCGTCCGACAGAACGCCCTTTGGCGTCGAAACGATGGTGATACCAAGACCGTTGCGGATAACGGGAAGCTCCTGGCTTCCTGAATATACGCGGCGACCTGGCTTTGAAACGCGGGCGACATGCTGGATAGCAGGTGCGCCTTCGAAATATTTCAGCTCGATGCGAATGCCCTTATGTGCACCCAGGGCTTCTTCGCTGTAGCCACGAATATAGCCTTCGCGCTGCAACACATCGAGAACGCGGGTACGCAGGCCGGACGCTGGCGAGACTACAGAGTCTTTCTTCGCCCGCTGGCCGTTGCGGATACGGGTGAGCATATCACCCAAAGGATCGGTCATTGCCATCTATCTTATCCTTACCAGCTCGACTTCGTAACGCCCGGGATCATGCCCTTATTGGCAAGATTACGCAGTTCGATACGGTTCAGCTTGAATTTACGGTACACGCCGCGCGGACGCCCGGTTGTTTCGCAACGGTTGCGCACGCGGTGCGGGTTACCGTTGCGGGGGATTTCAGCCATTTTCAGGCGTGCAATCAAGCGCTCGCTGTCATCCAGCGACTGGTCTTTCGCCATCGCCTTCAGCTTCGCGTAGCGACCGGCATATTTCTTTGCCAGCTTCTTGCGACGCTCGTTCTTGTTTATGGAGCTCAGTTTAGCCATTATGCAGCCGCCTTTTCGTCAGCTTCTTCTACAGGGAACGGGAAGCCGAACAGCTTAAGCAGTTCGCGCGCTTCGTCGTCCGTGTTTGCGGAAGTCGTTACGATCACATCCATTCCGCGCACCACGTCGATGGCGTCATAGCTGATTTCTGGGAAGATGATCTGTTCCTTGAGGCCCATGGCGAAGTTGCCACGACCATCAAAGCTCTTTGGATTCAGGCCGCGGAAATCGCGAATACGTGGCATCGCGATTGTGACCAGACGATCGAGGAATTCGTACATCTGGGCGCCACGCAGCGTGACCTTCACGCCAATTGGCATGCCTTCACGCAGCTTGAAGCCAGCGATCGATTTCTTCGCCTTGGTGATGACTGGCTTTTGACCAGCAATCAGTTCCATTTCGGCAAGAGCGGTCGTAACCTTCTTCTTGTCCTGCGAACCTTCGCCCACACCCATGTTCAGCGTGATCTTTTCGATCTTTGGAACAGCAAAGCGGTTCGCATAGCCGAACTTCTCGGTCAAACCCTTGACGACAGTCTCGTCATAAAGCTTCTTCATACGAGGCGTATATTTGGTATCAGCCACTGATCGTCTCCCCGGACTTCACGGCCACACGGACCTTCTTGCCGTCCTTGGTTTCCACGCGAACGCGTGTTGCCTTGCCGGTCTTGGGATCCGCCAGAGCCACATTCGAAATGTGCAGCGGAGCTTCGAAGCGGTCGAGACCGCCCTGCGGGTTGGCTTGCGATGCTTTCCGGTGACGCACAGCAATGTTGACGCCTGAAACGACGACTTTGCTGTCCTTGGGCATGACGGCGGTTACTTCGCCGGATTTGCCCTTGTCCTTACCGGCGAGCACGACAACCGTGTCACCCTTTTTGATTTTTGCCAGAGCCATTGTTATAGCACCTCCGGTGCCAAGCTGATGATTTTCATGTGGTTCTTGGCACGCAGTTCACGAACCACTGGTCCGAAAATACGTGTGCCAATCGGCTCCTTGTTGTTACCGATAAGCACAGCAGCATTGGAGTCGAAACGGATGACCGAGCCATCGGCGCGGCGAATGTCTTTGCGGGTACGAACGATGACGGCCTTGTGCACATCACCCTTCTTAACCTTGCCCCGCGGTGCAGCTTCCTTGATCGACACCACGATGATGTCGCCAACGCCAGCAACGCGACGCTTGGAACCGCCAAGCACCTTGATGCACTGAACGCGCTTTGCGCCGCTGTTGTCCGCAACATCGAGATTGGACTGCATCTGAATCATGGGATCAATCCTCCGTGGTTGCTGCGACCGGGGCTACAGCGGCATCAGCCACCAAGCGCCAGGTCTTGTTCTTGGAAATCGGCGCGCACTCTTCGATGCGGACGACTTGCCCTTCTTTGACGACATTGTTTTCGTCATGGGCATGATATTTCTTCGTGCGACGGATGATCTTGCCGTAAAGCGGGTGCTTCACTTTGCGCTCGACCAGAACGACAATCGTCTTGTCATTCTTGTCGGAGACCACGGTCCCGGTGAGAATACGTTTTGGCATGGGTGGCTCCTTATGCCGTCTTTGCGGCGGCGCGCTGGCGCTCACCCTGCAGGGTTTTGATGCGGGCGATGTCACGACGCACTTCACGCACACGTGCCGGCTTTTCCATCTGGCCAGTGGCAGATTGGAAACGCAGGTTGAACGCTTCGCGCTTCAGTTCGCCGAGCTGAACAGCAAGCTGATCATCGCTCTTGACGCGGAGATCTTCAGTTTTGCTCATCTTATGATGCTCCCAGATGCGAAGTGTCGCCGAGACGCGCCACGACCTTGGTCTTGATTGGCAGTTTCATGGCTGCGCGCTGAAATGCGACAGCTGCGATGGGACCGGGAACACCGTCGAGTTCAAACATGATACGGCCAGGCTTAACCTTGGCTGCCCAATATTCGACCGAACCCTTGCCCTTACCCTGACGAACTTCGGCAGGCTTTTTCGTGACTGGCACGTCGGGGAAGATGCGGATCCACAAACGTCCCTGACGCTTGATGTGACGCGTGATCGCGCGGCGGGCCGCTTCGATCTGACGTGCAGTAATCCGCTCTGGCTCAAGCGCCTTCAGGCCGTAAGAACCGAAGTTCAGGTCAGACCCGCCCTTGGCTTCGCCCTTGATGCGTCCCTTGAATTGCTTGCGGAACTTTGTTTTCTTTGGTTGCAACATGTTGAGTTCCTAACCTTTAGCGGCGGTCAGACTGCGGACGGACGCCAGAAGTCTGCGCTTCCATCATCAGCCGGTCAGTTGCCATTGGGTCATGACCCAGGATTTCGCCTTTGAAGATCCAGCATTTGATGCCGATGATGCCGTAAGCAGTCAGTGCTTCGGCTTCAGCGTAGTCAATGTTGGCACGAAGCGTATGCGCAGGCACGCGGCCTTCACGGTACGATTCGACGCGTGCGATTTCGGCGCCGCCCAAACGGCCACCGCAGGTGATCTTGATGCCTTCTGCACCCAGACGCATCGCGGACTGCATCGCGCGCTTCATGGCACGACGGAAAGCGATACGGCGGATGAGCTGGTCAGCAATACCTTGCGCAACAAGCTTCGCGTCAACTTCCGGCTTGCGGATTTCAACGATGTTCAACGAAACCTCAGCAGTGGTGAACTTGTTGATCAGCTTTTTCAGCTTCTCAATGTCCGCACCTTTCTTGCCGATGATTACGCCAGGACGCGCTGCGTAAATCGATACGCGGCAATTCTTGGCAGGACGCTCGATCACAACCTTTGAAATGGCTGCTTGTGGCAGTGTCTCAAAGATGAACTTGCGGATCTTGATGTCTTCGAGAAGCATGCGGCCATATTCCGCACCTTCAGCGTACCAACGGCTATCCCAAGTCCGGTTAATTTGCAGGCGAAGCCCGATTGGATTTGATTTCTGACCCATGACTTATGCCTCTTCTTGCTGTTCGCGCACAACGATACGCAGACGGCTGAATGGTTTGATGATCCGGCTCGATTTGCCACGACCACGTGCCATGAAACGCTTCATGGTCAGCGCCTTGCCAACACTTGCTTCGGCAACCACAAGGCTGTCGACGTCAAGATTATGATTGTTTTCGGCGTTGGCGATGGCGGAAGCCAGAACCTTGCGAACATCGTCTGCCATTCCCTTGGTGGAGAATTTCAGGATGTTCAGCGCGTCTTCGGCCTTCTTGCCACGGATCAGCGCGGCAACGAGGCCAAGCTTCTGTGCAGAACCACGGATGGTTGTGCCCACTGCCAGCGCTTCATTGTCGGCGACGCGACGGGGTGCGGATGCCTTGCCCATTAGCGTTTGCCCTTCTTATCTGCGCCATGGCCATGATAAGTACGCGTAGGTGCGAACTCACCAAGCTTATGGCCGACCATGTCCTCATTCACCGAAACGGGAATGAACTTGTGGCCATTATAGACGCTGAACGTCAGGCCAACGAACTGAGGCAGGATTGTCGAACGACGCGACCAAGTCTTGATCGGCGCAGCCTTCGATGCTTCCTGAGCGGTTTCTGCTTTTTTCAGCAGATAGAGGTCAACAAACGGACCTTTCCAGACGGAACGAGACATGAGTTACCTCTTCTTCTTAGCATGCCGCGAACGGATGATCATCCGGTCGGTCGACTTGTTGCTGCGGGTACGAGCACCCTTTGTTGGCTTACCCCAAGGTGTAACCGGATGACGGCCACCTGATGTACGACCTTCACCACCACCATGCGGGTGATCGACTGGGTTCTTAGCAACACCACGCGTCAGCGGGCGAATGCCACGCCAGCGGTTCCGACCTGCCTTGGCAAGTGTCGTGTTGGAGTTGTCGGGGTTTGAAACCGCGCCAACTGTGCCCATGCAGGTGCCGAGAATGTAGCGCTGCTCGCCTGAGTTCAAGCGGACGATAACGCGTCCACCGTCACGGCCGACCAGCTGCACATACGTGCCTGCCGAACGTGCGATCTGGCCACCCTTGCCGGGCTTCATCTCGATATTGTGGCAGATCGTGCCGACTGGCATCTGGCTCAGCAACATGGCGTTGCCTGGCTTAACGTCAGTCTTTTCACCAGCAACAATGGAATCGCCAACGGCGAGACGCTGCGGCGCAATGATATAGGCCAGTTCGCCATCTTCGTACTTTACAAGCGCGATGAAGGCGGAACGGTTGGGGTCATATTCCAGACGCTCGACCGTTGCAGGCATATCCCATTTGCGACGCTTGAAGTCGATGAGACGATATTTCTGCTTGTGACCGCCGCCGATACCGCGCGACGTCACATGGCCCTTGTTGTTACGGCCGCCAGTCTTGCTCTTGCCTTCGGTCAATCCCTTGACAGGACCGCCTTTGTACAAGCTTGACCGGTCAACCAGCACAAGGCCGCGACGGGCGGGGCTAGTTGGTTTGTAGCTTTTGAGTGCCATTATCCTGCCCTTAAATACCGGTGGTCACGTCGATGCTCTGGCCTTCAGCCAAAGTAACGATCGCTTTTTTGACATCCGAGCGCTTGTAGGGCTTGCCCTTCCAACGCTTGGTTTTGCCCTTTTGCACAAGTGTATTCACGTTCATGACCTTGACGTCGAACAGGGCCTCTACTGCGGCCTTGATCTGCGGTTTGGTCGAAGTTCCCGTGACCTTGAACACAACTGCGTTGTGCTCGGACAACAGGGTCGCCTTTTCAGTGATGTGCGGGGCAACGATCACGTCATAATGACGCACGTCGATTGCTTTATCCTTAGCCATTAGTTGGCACCTCCCGTGAGGGCGAAGCGTGCTTCAAGCTT
Organism: Sphingomonadales bacterium; assembly: GCA_031371575.1. Lineage (GTDB taxonomy): Bacteria > Pseudomonadota > Alphaproteobacteria > Sphingomonadales > Sphingomonadaceae > Sphingorhabdus_B. The sequence continues at coordinate 14,013 of JANMJX010000248.1, read as the reverse complement.
CTCAACCGCAGCGCGGGTCAAAACCAGAGTGTCATGCTTCAGGATGTCATAAACATTCGCGCCAACGGCTGGCATCACATTGATCCCAACGAGGTTAGCCGAAGCCAGACGGAAATTGTCGCTGACGGTGTCGCCATCGATAACCAGCGTGGTCTTGCCGAAACCGAGCTTACCAACCTGCCCCTGAAGTGCAGCAGTTTTTGCAGCAGCCAGGTTAAGATCTTCAAGAACGATCAGCGAGCCGGCTTTCGCCTTGCTCGACAACGCCATCTTCAGACCCAATGAACGGATCTTCTTGTTGAGCGATGGGTTAAAGTCACGCAGACGGGCGCCGTGGGCCTTACCACCACCGATAAAGATCGGAGCAGCGCGGTCACCGTGACGGGCAGTACCGCCACCCTTCTGGTTGCCGAATTTCTTGCCGGTGCGAGCAACGTCCGAACGCTCACGGGTAGGACGAGCCGTACCGCGGGCCTTTTCACGCTGCCAGGTAACAACACGGTGCAGAATGTCGGCGCGTGGCTCTACGCCAAATACGTCGTCATTCAGATCGATGTCGCCCTTTGCTTTGGCGTCGAGGGTTTGAACCTTGAGCTTCATGGCTTAGCCCTCCTTCTTTTCTTCGCCGGCGTCTGCAGCAGCTGCTTCAACAGCAGCGGCTTCGACAGCGGGCGCGGCTTCAGCGGGAACCTCATTAGAGGCCGCTTCAGCTTCGACGGCTGGGGTATCTGCAACTTCGACTTCAGTGTTGACGACAACGTCTTCAGCCACTGGGGCCTCATTGTCATTCTTCAGCGAGCCAGGAAACGGTGCAGCTTCAGGGGTTGGAACCTTTACGGCGTCACGCACGAGCAACCAACCATTCTTCGCGCCGGGAACCGAGCCCTTGACGAAGATGAGACCGCGCGCAACATCGGTGCGGACGATTTCGAGGTTCTGCTGAGTGCGCTGACGGTCGCCCATGTGGCCGGCCATCTTCTTGTTCTTGAACACCTTGCCTGGATCCTGGCGTTGGCCAGTCGAACCATGGGCACGGTGGGTAATCGAAACACCATGCGATGCACGCATACCGCCGAAGCCCCAACGCTTCATGGCGCCGGCAAAGCCTTTACCCTGCGTGTGGCCAGTGATGTCAACCAATTGACCATCGATGAAATGGTCAGCCGAGACAGTTGCGCCAACTGGCAGCAAGCCGTCGGCATTATCAACACGGAATTCAGCAACGCGCGCTTTTGGCTCGACCTGGGCCTTGGCAAATTCGCCACGTTGCGGTTTGTTTACATTTTTCGCTTTACGGGCTCCGGCACCAAGGCGGACGGCAAAATAACCATCGCGTTCCTCGTTACGGGCTCCGACCACTTGGCAACCTTCCAGCGCCAATACGGTGACAGGAACGTGACGGCCGTCTTCATTGAAGAGGCGCATCATACCCATCTTTTTCGCGATCACGCCAGTGCGCATGATCCATACTCCAACTATGTCAGAGGCCCGGCTGGCATTATTGCCAGGAGGGCGTGACGCCTAAATCCAGCCCTGAATTTTTAAGCATTGCCCCGTCCGGGCTAGGCACCAGTGGCTCACCTTGATGAGCGATCTGGTAAGACGGGGAACGCGGCCCGAGTAAACCCGGCGGTATTCCTATTGTCTCACTCCGCTTTCGCGGAGATATTGGCTTACGCCAATTTGATTTCGACATTCACACCAGCAGCAAGATCAAGCTTCATCAGCGCGTCTACGGTCTGTGGCGTGGGCTGCACAATGTCGAGCAGCCTTTTATAGGTACGAACTTCGAACTGCTCACGCGACTTTTTGTCGATGTGCGGTCCGCGGTTCACGGTGAACTTTTCGATACGGGTAGGAAGTGGAATGGGTCCACGGATAAGGGCGCCAGTGCGGCGGGCTGTGTCGGCAATATCGCCAGTCGCCTGATCGAGGACGCGATGGTCAAATGCTTTCAGACGGATGCGAATATTCTGCGTTTCCATGGGTTCACCAATTTCCAAATTCTATCAATATCAAAGAGCCGAAAAACAGCCATTCCGACTTGCGCTTTCGAAGCCGGAACAGCTGCTTGTGAATTTCTTAAAACCGCCCCGCCCGAATCAAAGACTCGGGCGGGATGCGCGGCCTATATTACTTCGTGATGGTGCTGACAACCCCAGAACCGACAGTCCGACCACCTTCGCGGATTGCGAAGCGGAGACCTGGGTCCATGGCGATTGGAGCAATCAACTTAACAGCGATCGTTACGTTGTCGCCTGGCATAACCATTTCAGTGCCTTCTGGAAGGATCACTTCGCCGGTTACGTCAGTCGTACGGAAGTAGAACTGTGGACGATAGTTTGCGAAGAACGGCGTGTGACGGCCGCCTTCGTCCTTCGAAAGAACGTAGATTTCTGCCGAGAACTCAGTGTGCGGCGTAACCGAACCTGGCTTGCAGAGAACCTGGCCACGCTCAACTTCTTCACGGCCAACACCGCGAACAAGCGCACCGATGTTGTCGCCTGCACGACCTTCGTCGAGCAGCTTGCGGAACATTTCAACGCCGGTAACGGTCGTCTTCTTGGTGTCCTTGATACCGACGATTTCAACTTCTTCGCCAACCTTGACGATTCCGGTTTCAACGCGGCCCGTTACAACCGTACCACGACCCGAGATCGAGAACACGTCTTCGACTGGCATCAGGAATGGCTTGTCGATTGGACGCTCTGGCTGAGGAATGGCTTCGTCAACAGCAGCCATCAGTGCAAGGACCGATTCCTTACCGATGTTGTCGTCACGGCCTTCAAGCGCAGCAAGCGCCGAACCACGAACGATTGGAATATCGTCGCCTGGGAAATCATACTTCGAGAGAAGCTCACGGATTTCCATTTCAACCAGTTCGAGAATTTCTTCGTCGTCAACTTGGTCGACCTTGTTCATGTAAACGACAAGTGCAGGAACGCCAACCTGACGTGCCAGCAGGATGTGCTCGCGAGTCTGTGGCATCGGGCCGTCAGCTGCGTTCACAACGAGGATCGCGCCATCCATCTGGGCGGCACCGGTGATCATGTTCTTCACATAGTCAGCGTGGCCTGGGCAGTCGACGTGCGCATAGTGACGAGCGGCTGTCTCATATTCAACGTGTGCCGTCGAAATGGTGATACCGCGCTCGCGCTCTTCTGGAGCCTTATCGATGTTTGCGAAATCAACAGCGGTACCGCCGTAGGTTTCTGCCATGATCTTGGTGATCGCTGCAGTCAGCGTGGTCTTACCATGGTCGACGTGACCGATGGTGCCGATGTTGCAATGCGGTTTCGTCCGCTCAAATTTAGCTTTTGCCATTTTTCAAACCTTCTTACTTTGGATTTCGGATTGTGTTCAGATGGGACGCGCCTGCTGACTCAAGGCGCTGCCCTTAGTAGGTCTTTTTCGCTCATGCAAGCTTTGCCTGCATATCATTGGCAATGCGCCGAGCAACGCGTTCAAGCCAGCGCCTTTTCCATGCGCAACAATGGGATGGAGACGTCACCGACTCGTGCGAACTCCTGCTCTGCGCTGGGTATATAGCCCTGTGCCGAATATAATGGCACGCCTGCCGCTGTCCCCATCAATTCCACCCGCTTGAAACCTGCTTGTCGCGCAGCTTCCTCACATAATGCAAGAATGCGCGCACCGATTCCCTGTCTTACGAAGTCTGGATCGGTGTACATGGCCCGCACCTTTGCGGCGTCCCTTGCAGGGTCGAGCCGCGCGGGTTCGCGGGCGACAACGCTGTCATCGCCGCCATAAAGCGTCGCTCTGAAGCTCCAGCCGCCGCATCCGGCCATGCGGCCATCACATTCGATGACAAAATAGGTTCCGTCGCGCACCAGTTGCGTATCCAGCCCCATCACCTTGGCGCTGGCAACCACTTGTTCAGGTGTCAGGTAGGCGGACTGCAGCTGGGCAATGGCACGTCCCATGAGCACATGTAGCCCGTCAAGATCATCGAGAGTTGCGATGCGATCGGTGAATGTGCTGCTCATGTCACGCCCTGAAATAAAAATGCGGGCGAGGAACGTGTCCCCGCCCGCTTTGTCTAAACTCGCGAATCAATAGTCGATGGCGACCCGCACATAATAGAAACCGCCGTTGATGCCGAATGGCCCACCCGAACGTGGGTAGATCTGCCCATCGGCAAGGCTGCCTGTGAGTGCATAAATCGGGTTGGTTGCGGTCGGTGCAATCTTGTCCGGATACGTGTCAAACAGATTATTCGCGCCAAGGGTCAACGTGTACCGGTCAGCAAAAGTATAGCTGATGTCGAGATCGGTTACGAACTTCGCACCAAAGCGCTGGCCAGGATATTCAAGTTGGTTGGCCCAAGAACTGAAATAATTCTCGCGTGCGTTGATCGAGAAATCACCAATCTGCCAGTTTGCGGATGCATTAACGCGGTGCTTTGGTGGCAGGTTCGAAATATTGAACCGTTGCGCGGCGCTGATGACCGACGGATTGAAGGCGGTTACCTTGCTCTTGTTGTAATTGTACGCGAGCGTCAGGCTAAGTGCACCACCGGCAAGATCGGTCCGGTAGTTGGTGACAAAGTCGAAACCTGATGTGCGCGTGTCAAATCCGTTGGTGAAATAGTTCACGTCGCCAGCAAGCCCCACTACTGCAAGTGCAGGTAACGCAACAAGATCGGCCGCCGTAACCGTGAAGGTTTGTGAGATACCTATGCGGTTCTTCACCTTGACTGTATAGCCATCGAGCGTGATCGTCAGCCTGTCAGCCGGCGTAAGCACAATACCACCACCCAGATTGACGGACTTTTCCGGATTAAGCGATGTTGCGCCATAATATTGCGCAATGTCGCTGGTCACTGGATAGGTGCCGGTTTGCACCTGGTTGCCGCCGCGGAAGTTGGTCGTCACGATTTGCGTGTTGTTTTGACCGGGCGACGGCGCATGGAAACCAGTACCTGCTGTAAACCGTATCGCAAATGCATCGGTGAAATCGTAGCGGGCGTTGACTTTACCAACGACCGTGCTGCCGAAGGTGTCATAATTTTCCCACCGGCCAGCAATACCTGCGGTGAGCTTTTCGGTGATATCCGTTTCTGCCCCGACATAGACAGCATAGCTTTGCTGGCTGTTTTTACCGGCGAAGACTGGGCTAACGCCGCCATAACCACTCGCGGCTGGTGACTGGGTTGCAACGATCTGTGCAGGTGGCGTCGCGGTGTTCAGCGCAGGCGTATAAACGCTTGGCGAAACGAGATTGTACAGCGGCTGGCGGGCATAAGGCCCCGCGCCATAAGACTGCACGTCGCCCACCGTTGTTTCATACTCCTCGCGACGATACTCGGCACCGCCGGACAAGGTGATCGGGCTGAAAAACCCAACTTCAAGTGGATAAGTCAGATCGAGGTTTATATTCTGCTCGCGCTGGATAAGCTTGCCGAAGAAGAACGACGTCTGGCTTTGCGGGCCATAGGATGCGCTAAGCGAATTCGTCATCGACAGCGCGAGCGAGTTTTTCGACAGGGTTGCCGACAAATCATATGTCAATCCGCTGTCTGAATCGCCCTTCACGCCCGTGACAGCATAAAGCTGATCAACTTTACCGATAAAGCGCGGTGTGAAGCCGCCTGGATAGATGGATGCAAAGCTGAAGGTATTCGTATCGTTGACAAAGCCGCCTGCCGGGCACGTCGCGTTGCCAGTGGGGCACGGAGTCAGAAAGATCGTATTGAACGAACCATTACGCCCGGGCGAGCGTGTTGAAGGCGTTCCCGTGCCAATGTCTACGGTCAATGGTACTGGCGCGCTAATTGGCGAACGATAGTTGAAGCTTTGGTTGGCCTTGCTGTGCGCGTAGTTCGCAACAAGATACAACTGGGCACTGTCGCCGACATCAAGCGCGCTGTTCAGGAAGAACTTGTAGCCGTCCGAGGGCGATGAACCCCAAATCTGCGCTGGCAGACCGTTTGCTAAATTCGGGATTCTGTTGGCAACGGCTGGATTTGTCCGGGCCAGTTCAAGTGCGATCGGGCGGGTAGCACCACGGCTGGTGCCGTCGCTTTTAAAATATTCGCCCGACAGGTTTACAAAACCGCTTGAGCCAAGTTTGAACCCGACATTGGCCGAAATCTGTTTACGCTCACCGTCGCCTTCATATTGTTGGCCCCACAAGGCCTGCACATCAAAGCCGGCATCGTCGCGCAACTGATAGTTGATCACGCCAGCAATAGCGTCCGAACCATATTGCGCCGTTGCGCCGTCGCGAAGCACCTGAAGGTTCTTCAGCGCGATTGCAGGAATGTTCGAGACATCGGCGCCCTGTGAACCGAAGGACAAAGCAGTGTCGCCACCCGTGTACACCTGAACCAGTGCAGAGCGGTTGTAACGCTTGCCATTGATCATCACGAGGATCTGGTCAGCGCCGAGGCCGCGCAGCGACGGTGCGCGCACAAATGTCGATGCATCCGAAATCGTGTTCTGAGGCACGTAGAATGACGGAACGAGGTTACGGACGACGTCAAGCAAGTTGGCTTGCGGCTGCCCGACCAGCTCTTCCGAACCGATCACGTCGACGGGTGACGAGGAATCGGTGTCGGACCGGTCGGTACGGCGCGAACCGATGACAACGATCGATTTTTCTTCGCTGGCGGTCGATGCAGACGTAGCGCTGTTGTCTTGAGCGAATACCGGTTGCGTTGCAAATAAAGCGGCTGCCGCGGTTCCGCACGCGAGCCATGCTTTGGAATAAGATTTATTTAACGACATCATACTTTCCCCTTATGAAAACCGAAGCGCCATTAATCATGGCTAATGGCATTGGTGCACTCCCCACTCCTGCCTTGTTATTGAATAATAATTTCGCGATGAAAAGGGGTCACAATCGATTGTTGCGCTATGTGATATATTCGTCGCAGTTTCGTAAAAGGATTGTCATATGCACGTCATACCAAATGCCGAGGCGCCGCCTGCACCGAGCATAGAATTTGGTCAGTTTCTGGCCGTTGATATAAGGATTGGGCGCGTGATTGCTGCGGAACCGTTGAAGGACGCACGCAAGCCAGCATTCGTTCTTACCGTCGATTTTGGACCGACTGTTGGCGTGAAAAAAATCTCGGCGCAGATCACCGAACATTATACATGCGCAGAATTGCCCGGCCGGCTGGTCGCCGCCGTCGTCAATTTCCCGCCAAGGCAAATCGGCAAAGTGATGTCGGAAGTGCTGACACTCGGTTTTCCCGATGCCAGCGGGGCGGTCGTTTTATTTGCACCGGACCGCGAAGTGCCAATCGGCAGCCGCCTCTTTTAAAAGGCAGCTGCCGCTTAGCTATTGCCTATCAGGCAAGCTTTTCCTTGATTTCGGCTGCAACGTTCGATGGCACTTCATCATAATGGTTGAAGAACATCGAGTAGTTTGCACGTCCCTGCGTGAACGAGCGGAGCTGGTTCACATAACCGAACATGTTGGCCAAAGGCACCATGGCTTCGACAACCTGCGCATTGCCGCGGCTGTCTGTACCCTGGATCTGGCCGCGGCGTGAGTTCATGTCGCCGATCACATCGCCGAGATATTCCTCAGGCGATACAACTTCGACCTTCATAATTGGCTCAAGCAGCTTGATGCCCGACTTTTGCGCAGCTTCACGCATGCCGGCACGGCCAGCAATTTCGAATGCCAGCGCCGAGGAATCGACGTCATGGTACGCGCCGTCATACAGCGTGATTTCGAAATCGATGATCGGGAAGCCAATAAGCGATCCGGATTCGGCGGTTTCGCGCATGCCCTTCTCGACCGACGGGATATATTCCTTTGGAATGTTTCCGCCCTTAACCTGGTCATTGAAAATCACACCCGTGCCGCGCTCACCTGGTTTAACGGTGAACTTGATTCGGCCAAATTGACCCGAACCACCCGACTGTTTCTTGTGGGTGTAATCGACGTCAACTTCGCGTGCGAGATATTCGCGGTAGGCAACCTGCGGCGCACCGACATTTGCCTCAACCTTGAATTCGCGGCGCATACGGTCGACGATGATGTCGAGGTGAAGCTCGCCCATGCCCTTGATGATCGTTTGGCCAGATTCATGATCGGTCGAAACGCGGAATGAAGGATCTTCGGCCGACAGACGATTAAGCGCGATGCCCATCTTTTCCTGGTCAGCCTTGGTCTTTGGTTCCACCGACAATTCGATAACCGGATCCGGGAATTCCATACGCTCCAATATGATAGGGAAACGTTCGGCGCAAAGCGTGTCGCCGGTGGTCGTTTCCTTCATGCCTGCAAGCGCAATGATGTCGCCGGCAAATGCCTCGTCAACGTCTTTACGTTCGTTGGCATGCATTTCGAGCATGCGGCCAACCTTTTCCTTCTTGTCCTTCACCGAGTTCAGATAGGTGCCCTTGACGAGGCTACCTGAATAGATGCGGATGAAGGTAAGGCTGCCCACGAACGGATCGTTCATAACCTTGAACGCCAACGCCGAGAATGGCGCGTCGTCGGCTGGCGGACGGCTGTCCGGCTCAAGCGTGTCCATATGGACACCCTGAACGTCTTCAATGTCGAGCGGCGAAGGCAAATAATCGACAACCGCATCAAGCAAAGGCTGAACGCCCTTGTTCTTGAATGCCGAGCCGCAGCAGACTGGTACAAACGACTGGTTCAGCGTGCCCTTGCGGATCAGCGCCTTCAGCGTGGCCACGTCGGGCTCCTGCCCATCGAGATAAGCCATCATCGCATCATCGTCCTGATCGATGACAAGCTCGATCAAATCGTGACGGTATTGCGCGGCTTCGTCGGCCAGGTCGGCAGGGATATCTTCGTAGAAGAAATCGGCACCCAGCGATTCATCTTTCCAGATGATTGCGCGCATTTGGACGAGATCGATCAGGCCCTTCAAATCAGCTTCCAGACCGATCGGAATATACAACACGGCTGGCTTTGCACCAAGACGGTCGATGATCGACTGAACGCAATATTTGAAGTTCGCGCCGGTGCGGTCGAGCTTGTTGATGAAGCACATGCGTGGAACGCCGTATTTGTCAGCCTGACGCCATACGGTTTCGGACTGTGGCTCAACGCCTGCAACGCCGTCAAAGCATGCAACCGCGCCATCAAGAACGCGCAGCGAACGTTCGACTTCAATCGTGAAGTCAACGTGGCCCGGCGTATCAATGATGTTGATGCGATGATCGTTCCAGAAGCAGGTCGTCGCAGCAGAGGTGATGGTGATGCCACGCTCTTGTTCTTGCTCCATCCAATCCATGGTGGCCGCGCCATCATGGACTTCGCCGATTTTGTACGACTTGCCTGTGTAAAAAAGGATACGCTCGGTCGTCGTTGTCTTGCCGGCGTCGATATGCGCCATAATACCGATGTTGCGATACATATTGAGTGGATGGCTGCGTGCCATATGCTTTACTCCGAAGTGCGGACCGCGAATACGGCCCTGATTAGGTTACCAGTGAAGGCGACTAAACCGCTGTTACCAGCGGTAGTGCGCAAACGCCCGGTTGGCTTCAGCCATACGGTGCGTATCTTCACGTTTTTTGACAGCGTTGCCACGGTTCGATGCGGCGTCCATCAACTCACCCGACAAACGGGCAGCCATGGTCGTTTCGCTGCGGTTACGCGCAGCACCGATCAACCAGCGGATAGCAAGCGCCTGGGCGCGTTCTGGACGCACTTCGCAAGGAACCTGATAGGTCGCGCCACCGACGCGGCGGCTGCGCACTTCGATGCCTGGCTTTACGTTATCCAGCGCTTCATGAAAGGTCTGGATAGGGTCTTTCTTGGCGCGCGTTTCAACGGTTTCCAAAGCACCGTAAACGATACGCTCTGCTGCTGATTTTTTACCATCAAGCATCAGGTTGTTCATGAACTTCGACAAGACGATATCACCGAACTTGGGATCGGGAAGAATGATGCGCTTTTCGGGACGACGACGACGTGACATAATATATTTCCTTTATCTCATGGGACCAGTGGCGGCGCACATGCGCGCCAATCGGGCCAGCCAATGGAGCGAGCGAATTACTTCGGACGCTTTGCACCATATTTGGAACGCGATTGCTTGCGGTCCTTGACACCCTGCGTATCGAGTACGCCGCGAAGTACATGGTAACGCACACCGGGAAGATCGCGTACGCGTCCACCACGGATTAGCACAACGCTGTGCTCCTGAAGGTTGTGGCCTTCACCTGGGATATAGGAAATAACCTCACGCTGGTTGGTCAGACGGATCTTCGCAACCTTACGCAAAGCCGAGTTCGGCTTCTTCGGGGTCGTTGTGTAAACGCGGGTGCAAACGCCGCGCTTCTGTGGGTTTTGGTCCATCGCAGGAACCTTGGACTTGGTCTTCTGCGGGGTCCGGCCCTTGCGGACCAGCTGGTTAATCGTTGGCATATCTTCACCTTTTTAAAGCGGTTACTTTGGGTGGGCAGCCGTATTTTGCGGTGGAGGCTCAGCCTTTGGCCCACCCGGCCGATCACACAATGTGCTGCTATTCTGAGTACTTCCCATGCACCGAAGAGAATCATGCCTCCGGCCTTGGGAATGCGCGCCATTAGCGGCCAGTGGCGCCTGGGTCAAGGGGTGCCGGTACGTTCAGTGAGCACTTCATTCTCGACCCTTATCCGCCACCACAACAATGCTGCGTTCAATAGTGAAAATGTAATGGCCATGGCGGGTGCGCCCAGCAGAAGAGGCAAACAAGCGATTTCAACCACCACCAAGGCATAATTGGGGTGTTTGATGAAACGATAGGGTCCACGCTTTACGCGCGGGAAGTGCGGTGCGCTGATAATGCGGGTGGTCCACCAACGGCCAATGCTCGACAGCGTCCAGAACCGGAATGTCTGGCTTGCGATAAAGGCATTGAGCAACAGCAAGTCAGGCGCGGCCTGAGGCATTGCGAACAGCGCAATCGATATCAACCAGCCGCTGTGCAGCAATATGAACAAGGGATAGTGCTTTGCGCCATGCTCGCGGCCACCTTCGGCGAGTAGGCGGCGGGTATTTGCATTGGCATATGCCAGTTCAGCCAACCGCTGGATGATCACATAAGCAAAGACGGCCTGCGCCCATATTGGCCAATCGAACAAGGTCATGACAAAGTTCCCGTAACCGCCATGACCGAGCCGCAAAACCGGTTCCCACTTTTGCTTGTCATGGCTTGACGATCCCCATTGCTCCAACAAACCCGGGACCAAGCGCGGTCAGCAATGTTGGCTTTTGAATTGGCTCTCCTGCAAGCAGCGCTTCCAAAACAAACAAAACCGTTGGCGAACTCATATTGCCATGGTCGCGCAACACATCGCGGGTTGTGGTCAAATCATCCCCGAAATATTCCGCGAGCGCGTCAACCACGCGCCCACCACCTGGATGGCAGGCAGGTTCGGCCATGTTCGCCTTGGTCAGGCCATGGCGCGCCATGAAGCTATCGCAAACCGGCGCAAAATGACTGTTCACGAAAACCGGAATATCGCGTGCAAGCACGAGATCAAAACCGGTGTCGCCGATTTCCCACCCCATCATATCCAGCGAGTCTGGCCAGATATGGCTTGCAAAGGCACCGATCTGCGGCCCTGCTCCGGTACCGATGACGGCCGCGGCACAGCCGTCCGCAAACAACGCCAGCGCAACCATGTCCTTCTTGTCCATACGTGCATGGTCATAAGCGAGACTGCACAGCTCTAGACTTACGAGCAGAACCGGCTTGTCCGGACAAGCGCGATACAGGTCAGCCGCAACGCCAAGCCCAATAACCCCGCCAGCACAGCCATAGCCGAACAAGGGCACACAGCGAGTATCCGGCGCGAAACCCATATGTGCGACCATTCGGCTTGGCAGGCTTGGCGTCATCGTCCCCGTTGTGGACACAAACACAATCTGGCCAATTTCGGACGCACTTAAGCCAGCCCGGTCAAGCGCCTGACGAGTCGCTGCCTCAAACATATGGACAGCTGCATCTTCATATATTTGGGCCCGCCCTGCCCAGCTGCGTGCTGCGAAATAATATTCGGGGGGCATGGCGATATGCCGTTGGGTGATACCTGTGTTTCCTAATATCTGCGCAATACGTGGCGGTAGTGCCTGACCCTTGGCTTGAGCCAAAACGGACAGAACATCTTCTTGCGTGATGCGGTGCGGCGGCACAGCTGTGCCAATCGATAATAGTCTGGGTGTAATGTGCGACATGTTCGCTAACGGCTAAACCTGTTCGAAAGTTTCCGCTAGGCAGACTTTATCCCTAGCTGCAGATATTGCACCGCAAAGATGACAAGCTGCTTTTGGCTTGATAGATGCGCGCCGAACCGACATTGAAAGAAGTACCAGAATATGACTGCCATCACCCGCCCCGTCCGTACCCGGGTAGCGCCATCCCCCACCGGCGACCCACATGTTGGCACCGCATATATCGCGCTTATCAATTATTGCTTTGCCAAGAAACACAACGGCGAGTTTCTGCTGCGGATTGAAGACACCGATCAGGCCCGTTCGACGCCGCAATCCGAAAAGATGATCTTGGAATCGCTCCGCTGGCTTGGCTTGAGCTGGGACGAGGGTCCCGATGTCGGCGGCCCGCATGGTCCGTATCGCCAGTCAGAACGCAGCGCGATCTACACGGCGCATTGTGACCAGCTGCTTGCCGATGGCCATGCTTTCAAATGCTATTGTACGCCGGAAAAGCTTGCCGCATCGCGCGCGGCGCAAATGGCCGCAAAGCAGCCGCCAAAATATGACGGAACGTGCCTTGCCCTGACCGAAGCCGATTGCGCCAAAAACGATGCCGAAGGCGTCCCGCATGTTGTCCGCATGAAAATTCCCGAGACAGGCAAATGCATTGTCCACGATACGCTGCGCGGCGAAATTGAGTTCGAATATGCGGTTGTCGACATGCAGGTGCTGATGAAATCGGACGGGCTGCCAACCTATCACCTCGCAAACGTAGTCGACGACCATCTGATGGAAATCACGCATGTCATGCGCGGCGAGGAGTGGATTTCGTCAGCGCCCAAGCATTTGTTGCTCTATCAATATTTCGGTTGGGAGCCGCCCGTGCTGACGCATTTACCGTTGCTGCGCAACGCAGACAAATCCAAGCTGTCAAAGCGGAAGAACCCGACCAGCATTCTGTATTATCAGCGCGCTGGCTACCTGCCGCAGGCCATGCAGAACTTCTTGGGACTCTTCATCAAATCGGCCAGCGAAGACGACGAAAAAACCTCGTTGCAGACGCTCATCGATGAATTCGACGTCCACAATATTTCGCTTGGCGGGCCGGTCTTCGATACCTCAAAGCTTGACTGGCTGAATGGGCGCTATCTGCGGGAGGAGCTGAGCGTAACGGAATTCCTTGACGCCGTTAAGGCATGGGCGCTCAACGACAGCTATCTGACGCCCATCGCTGAAATGGCGCAGGCGCGGATCACCAAATTGTCCGACCTTGGCGGCCTGACGGCCATGTTCTTCATGAACCGGATAGACAATATGACGGCAGAACGGTTGCGCAATGGCGTGAAGCTTGAACAGGACATCCAGCGCGCGGCGTACACAATTGCCTTGCACCAGTTCGACGCGATGATCGAATGGAACAAGGAAGGTGTCGAGGCCACGCTGCGCAGAACATCGGAAGTTCTGGACGCCAAGTTGAAGGATGTGATCCGTCCCTTTTACATCGCAGTTACCGGAAGCCCGCAAGGCGTGCCGCTGTTCGACGCCATCACCCATCTGGGCCGTGACATTCTGCGCGAGCGCCTGCGCCATGCAATGGAATTGCTTGGGCCGGCGACATCAAAAGAAGCCAAGGCCTGGACCGATTTGCTGACTGCGCCGCCCAAGGCCGAATGACTGCTTTCGCTGTACCCGATAGCTGGAGAGCGTCGCTGGCCAGTGCGCTTGAGACAAGTGAAATGGCAGAGCTTGCGGGTTTTCTGGATGCCGAAATACAGGCGGGGAAGACAATCTACCCGCCGCGCCCCGCCTGGTTTCGCGCGCTCGAATTGACGCCATTAAACAAAGTGCGTGTCGTCA
>JANMJX010000238.1:0-6414 GCA_031371575.1 Sphingomonadales bacterium | reverse complement strand
CGGGTTGAACCCAAACCACGAAGATCGACGAACGAAGCGCCGCCGTTACCGTTGTTCACGGCCGAACCGATGCTTGGTACAACGCCAGGCAGTTCGCGCAGAACTTCTTCAGCGACGTTCGACTGCAGAAGTTCAATGTCTTCTGCGGTCGTTGCATTGACTGGGGTCGACTGAACGAGGTTGGGGTTTTGGATGAGCGAACCAGTAACCACGATTTCGCTGGTTGGCTTTTCTTCTTCGGCTGCCGCATCCTGAGCGAATGATGGCGTCGAAATCAACGCCAGACTCAGTGCAAGCGGCGCCGCTGCATATTTCAAATTGCTGATACGTGTGTTTTTCACGGTATAGCCCCTATAATATCGCCCCATTCCAACGGTTTCCCGCGTCCTGGTGGCTGTTAAACTCCCCAGCTTTTCCAACAACCTAACCCATGCCAAAGGCGCAAGTAATGAAGTGGAATCCCTCCGGGTTAGTTGGGCTTTGACGGATATGCGTCGTTTGCGCAACAAATTGGGCTTACTTTACAAATATATTTCACCGATGTCTCCTTTATGCAACAGTAGGTCAAGGGTGCAGCGGTGCTTGTGGACTCGCTTGAATCGAGAACAAAAAATTCGTTCATGACAGCGACAGCGTGCATCGCTAAGGGAGCAATGATTGTTTCTGTGAGGCAAATATTTAATGTCCCTTCGCGCTGTAATTTCAAAACTGGCTGTTGTTCTGCTTGGCATCTTTGCTGCGGCAATGTCCCCGGCCATGGCCCAGACGGCGGTCCCTGCCCCGCCCCCCACCGCGCCGGATCTGGAAAATATGCTGGTGCTGGATTTGTCGACCGGTGGACGGGTGACCATTCAGATGTTCCCGGCCATCGCGCCTGCGCATGTCGAACGCATCAAGGCATTGACGCGCAAGGGATTTTATAACGGCGTTGTTTTCCACCGTGTCATCGATGGCTTCATGGCACAAACGGGCGATCCCAAGGGTACTGGCGAGGGCGGTTCCGACCTTCCCGACCTGAAGGCCGAATTCAACGACACACCGCATTTGCGGGGTACCGTCTCCATGGCGCGTACCAATGAACCCGACACCGCAAACAGCCAGTTCTTTATCTGCTTTCAACCGCGGTTCAGCCTGGATAAGAAATATACGGTATTCGGGCGCGTAACATCAGGCATGCAGTTCGTGGACGCGATTGAGCGCGGCGAGCCTCCCGTTAACCCAAGCAAGGTGCTTCAGGCCTCCATCGCTGCGGATAATGTGGCGCCTCCGGTCTTTGCGGTTCCACCTGCGCCGACAGCAGCAGATGCACCCATCACGGTGGACCAGCTGAGCGGCAACTGACCGGGCCAGAATTTCATGCGTGTTGATCTGTTTGATTTCGAGCTTCCGCCCGAACGGATTGCGCTGCGTCCGGTCGTGCCTCGTGACTCTGCCCGTATGTTATGCGTTGATCCTGCACGAGGTCTGTCGGACAACGCGGTCCGTGATTTGCCGCGATTGTTGCGCAAGGGCGATTGCCTGATCTTCAACGACACGCGGGTGATACCTGCGCAGCTTCAGGGACGGCGCGGTGACGCCTCGATTGGCGCAACGCTGCACAAGCGCATCGACCTGCGCCGCTGGCAGGCCTTTATCCGCAATGCCAAGCGCCTGCATCCCGGCGACAGCATCGATTTCGGCCACGACGTTTGCGCAACCGCAGAGGCGCGCCACGACGACGGCAGCTTCACGCTGTTTTTCGAAGGCGAAGAGCCCGTCGAACTGTTGCTGCAGCGTGCAGGGACGATGCCGCTCCCGCCGTATATCGCCGGCAAGCGCCCAACCGACGCACGCGATGCCGAAGATTATCAGACGATGTTCGCGCAAAAAGACGGGGCAGTTGCCGCGCCAACAGCTTCCTTGCATTTCACGCCCGAACTTCTGCAAGCGGTTGAGGCGGCGGGCATAGAAACCGCGACGCTCACCTTGCATGTCGGCGCGGGCACTTTTCTGCCGGTGAAGGCTGAGGACACCGACGCGCATCGCATGCACAGCGAATGGGGCAGCATCAATGCCGAAACCGCTCACCGCCTAAACAGCATCAGGGAGTCTGGCGGGCGCTTGATCGCAGTCGGCACCACGTCGCTCCGGCTGGTGGAGAGCGCAGCCGACGAACATGGCGTGGTGCACCCGTTCGAGGGCGACACCGACATTTTCATCACGCCGGGCTACAGATTTAAGGCGATTGGCGGATTGATGACAAATTTCCATTTGCCGAAATCGACCCTGTTCATGCTGGTCAGTGCACTAATGGGCCGCGAAGTCATGCAAGCAGCATATGCCCACGCCATTGCTCAAGAATATCGGTTCTACAGCTATGGCGACAGCAGCCTTTTGCTACCCTGAGGGCAAAGCCGCTGCTTAGTGCCCCTTCAACTCGTCACCGGTCAGGCGGACGATATGCAGCACATTGGTGGAACCCGGCGTCCCGAAAGGTACTCCCGCCATGATGATGATGCGCCCACCTGCAACGCCCAGATGATAGCGCAACGCCATGCGCTTGCCCTTGGCGACCATTTCCTCGAACGAGCCGATGTCCCTGGTGCGGACGGCAAAGGCGCCCCATAACAAGCCAAGGCGACGTGCGGTCGACTGGCTTGCCGTGAGCACCAGTAGCGGCACCGAAGGGCGCTCACGCGAAATGCGCCGCGCGGTTGAACCTGACGATGTGAAGCAGACGATGGCGCTGGTCTCGACCGTGTCGGCAATCCGGCCGCTTGCCTCGGCGAGTGCGTCGGCGGTGGTTGAATCCGCTGGGGTCTCGGTGAAATGGATGCGCTTGAAGAAGTCGGGGTCGCCTTCCACTTCCTGCGCGATCCGGTCCATGATCGACACCGCCTCGATTGGCCAGGCACCCGCCGCGGTTTCCGCAGAAAGCATCACGGCATCGGCGCCGTCGTAAATCGCGGTCGCGACATCGGACACTTCGGCGCGCGTCGGCGACGGCGAGACGATCATCGATTCCAGCATCTGCGTTGCGACAACCACTGGCTTGCCCATGCGCCGCGCGGTGGACACGATCTTCTTCTGCAAGGGCGGGACCTGCTCAGGCGGTAATTCGACGCCGAGGTCGCCGCGCGCAACCATCACGCCATCGGCAAGCTCCAGAATTTCTTCCAGCCGGCCAATGGCAGCGGGCTTTTCGATCTTGGCGAGCAACGCGGCCTTGTTGCCGATCAGCTTCTTGCCTTCGGCGACATCCTCGGGCCGCTGGACAAATGACATCGCGATCCAGTCCACACCCTGCTCGAGCGCGAACGCGAGATCGGAACGGTCCTTATCGGTCAATGCGGCGATCGGCACCACGACGTCGGGCACATTGAGCCCTTTACGGTCGGACAGCATCCCGCCCACCTCAACCCGCGTGTCGATATATTCAAGCCCGATCTCGGTGACGCGCAGGACAAGCTTGCCATCGTCCAGCAACAAACGCGCATTGACTTCAAGCGCGGCAAATATCTCGGGGTGCGGCAGATAGACACGATGCGCATTGCCTGGCGTCTTGTCGGTATCAAGCCTGAATTGATCGCCCGTCTTCAGCTCGACCTTGCCGCCCGCAAAGGTGCCGACGCGCAATTTGGGACCTTGCAGGTCAACCAATATGGTCGTTGGCCGGTTATAGGCCTTTTCCAGCGCACGAATATTGGCGATCAGCTGAACCTTGTCAGCCTGTTCGCCATGGCTCATATTCACGCGGAAGGCGTCCGCGCCTGCCCGAAACAGCTTTTCAATCATTTCAGGCGAGTCACTTGCGGGGCCCAAAGTCGCCAATATGCGCACCTTGCGCATGCGTGGCTTGTGATATTGCATGAAAAAGGCTCCGCTATATGGATTTTGACGCTCGCTCTCCCCATAACGAGGCAAGCCAGTAACGGAAAGGGCGCATAGCTATGCAAGAGGACAAGCAAATTTCAGACGCGGCCGCAGCAGCCGCATTCCGCCGCCTTGTCGCACATCTGCGGCACCGGCATGACGCGCAGAATATCGACCTCATGGGCCTTGCCGGCTTTTGCCGCAATTGTCTGGCCGACTGGGTGATGGAAGCGGATGGCGGCCTCACCAAGGACGAAGCCCGCACGCTCATCCACGGCATGCCCGCGTCGGAATGGAAAGCGAAGTATCAAAGCGACGCGACGCCCGAACAGCTACACCGCATGGAGGAAAGCGTGGCGAAAAACGCAGCCTCGCATTAAGGCGCTGTCATCTTGATTCGTGAGCATCGCTCAACCAACACCACAGGGAGAATATCATGGCCGAAGGCAATGTCGCCGCCGATCAACTGCGTTTGTTCATCGAGCGTATCGAGCGTCTGGAAGAAGAGAAAAAGGGCATCGCCGATGACATTCGCGATGTCTATTCGGAAGCCAAAAGCCAGGGTTATGATGCAAAGATCATGCGCCAGATCGTGCGTCTGCGCAAAATGAGCCAGGACGACCGTCAGGAAATGGAAGCCATATTGGACACGTACAAATCGGCGCTAGGACTGGCTTGAAGCGGCTGCACCTTGCCCCGTCACCCTGGAGCCAATAGCGTGCAGCGCACAACTTGGTTCAGGGTCCATCGTGCAGCATAAACTGGGCTTGACGATGGATAGATGCTGAAACAAGTTCAGCCTGACGATTATTAGTAAAAGGAGACCCCCCATGTTGATGACCACCACCACTTCAGTCGAAGGCCGCCCCGTCCGCGAATATATGGGCGTCGTCACTGGCGAATGCATTGTCGGCGCGAATATCTTCAAGGACCTGTTCGCCGGAATCCGCGACATTGTGGGTGGCCGCGCTGGCGCCTATGAAAACTCGCTCCGCGATGCGCGCCAGATCGCCTTGGCCGAACTTGCCACCGAAGCGCGCAATTTGGGCGCAGATGCCGTCATCGGCATTGACCTCGATTACGAAGTGCTGGGCAAGGAAGGCTCAATGCTCATGGTCACCGCGTCGGGAACTGCGGTGTTCCTGGGCTGAAGCACATGGCTTGCCCAATGGCGTGTGCCTGATGTAAGGCCCCGCCTTCATATCCTTTAGCCAGAGAAGAGCAGAGCCATGGCAGGCCATAGCAAATTCAAGAATATCCAGCATCGCAAAGGTGCGCAGGACAAGAAGCGTTCGGCGCAGTTTTCCAAACTTTCGCGCGAAATTACCGTGGCGGCGAAAATGGGCATGCCCGACCCCGACATGAACCCGCGGCTTCGTCTTGCGGTCAACGCCGCCAAGGCGCAGTCGATGCCGAAGGACAATATCCAGCGCGCGATTGACAAGGCGTCGGGCGGCGATGCGGAAAATTATGATGAAATGCGCTACGAAGGCTATGGCCCCGGCGGCGTTGCGATCATCGTCGAGGCATTGACCGACAACCGCAACCGGACAGCGACCAATGTGCGCACGGCTTTCAGCAAAAATGGCGGCAATCTCGGCGCGTCAGGTGCGGTGAGCCACGGCTTTGACCGCATGGGCCTGATTACCTACCCGGCCAGCGCGGGCGATGCCGACAGCGTGTTCGAGGCAGCATTGGAGGCAGGCGCAGAGGATGTGGAGTCCAGCGAGGACGAGCACAGCATCTGGACAGCCATGGACAGCCTGCACGAAGTCGCCAAAGCGCTGGAAGCAGCGCTGGGTGAAGCCGAAAGCGCCAAACTGGCGTGGAAGCCGCAAGTCCTTGTTGAAGTCGACGAAGCCAGTGCCGCGACCCTGTTGAAGATGATCGACGCGCTGGAAGAAGATGATGACGTCCAGACCGTATGGGGCAATTATGACGTGTCCGACGAGGTAATGGCGAAGCTTGGATGATCATTCTAGGGCTTGACCCCGGCCTTGGTACAACGGGCTGGGGTGTCATTCGCAAGGAAGGCAACCGCCTGTCGCATATCGACAATGGCGAGATTGAAACCGATGCCAAATTGCCCTTGGCCAACCGCCTCGTATTGTTGGATGAAAAGCTGCATGCGGTGCTGGACCATTTCCGCCCCGATTGTGCTGCAGTCGAAGAGGTGTTCGTCAACAAAAACCCGCAATCCACGCTCAAGCTCGGGCAAGCGCGCGGCGTCGTCCTTTTGGGTGCGGCGCGCAACCGGACACCCGTGACCGAATATGCCGCGCGGCTTGTGAAGAAATCGGTTGTCGGTACTGGCAAGGCGGAGAAAGAGCAGATCCAGGCAATGCTGCGCATCCTTTTGCCAGGGTTGAAACTGGCCGGGCCCGATGCTGCCGATGCCCTGGCGGTGGCCATCACGCACGCGCATCATATCCGGGGGTAAAATCCCCGCCTGTTCCCGCGATGTTCTCTTTTGCTTGCCGATTTGGACATGAACAGCTAACCCAAGATCATGATTGCAAAGCTTTATGGCCGCATTGACGAAACCGGCGTTGACCATCTGGT
>JANMJX010000234.1:0-6793 GCA_031371575.1 Sphingomonadales bacterium | reverse complement strand
CCGTGCTTTGAGACACCTGCATCGGTGCCAAAGGCGATTTTCACACCCGCTGGATACGCTTTGGCAAGGCTTTTACCCGTGACGCCAATGCGCCATTTCACTTTCGCAAGCACATCAGGTGGATAAGCGTTGGGGTTTGCAGCGAGCCGTTCGATATATCCATTCACAGTCGAAAGGGTCGGGACATAATAAGCGCCTGCCGACTTGAACAATTTGATGCTTTCGTCGGTCAGCATAGTACCATGCTCGATGGAATCCGCGCCCGCAGCCAGAGCGGCGTCAATGCCATCATCACCATGGGCGTGTACCGCGACTTTCTTGCCGTAGAGATGTGCAGTGTCGACAAGTGCCTTTACTTCGTCATCAAAAATTTGTCGGCCTAAACCCGAACCAATACGGCTATTGACGCCACCGGTCGTCGCAATCTTTATAACGTCAACGCCACGCCTGATCTGCTTACGTACCGCCTCGCGGCAGCTTTCGACACCATTGCACAGATTTTCCTGACCGATGCTGCCATGTAGGTCTTCCGCGACGGAGAGCGTCGAGTCCATATGACCGCTGGTCGTCGAAATCGCGCGCCCGGCATCAATGATACGCGGTCCGGGCAACTCCCCTGCAGCAACTGCATCACGCAGAGCAAGTGTAGCCCTGCTGTCATCACCCAAGTTACGCACGGTCGTGAAGCCAGCCATCAAAGTCTTCTTGGCATTGCCAGCGGCGCGATAGGCAGCGCGCGCCGGGGTGTCGGTCACCCTCTCAATCAACGCTGCATCACCGCCTGCGTCACTATCCAGATGCACATGGCTGTCGATCAGGCCAGGCAAGACAAACCGATCTTTCAGATCGATAAATATTGCGCCCGCAGGGCCAGGTTGAAAGCCGGTCAGTATTTCAGCAACCTTGCCATTGCGGATGATAACAGTAGACGGTCCGCGTGGCGAACTGCCAGGCCGGTCAAGCAGATGCCCAGCATGAATGACGGTCACCTGATCCACTGGCTGCGCAACCAAAGGCGCCGTTGCTAGAAATATTGCAGCGACCGAAACGAAAACAAGTTTCTTCATGTGGTTTAATCTCCCCTATCCGCTCGATAGCGAGCGCCCTTTAATGGCGGGTCCTGCGGCGGCCCGGCAAAACATTGTGCAACTGCCATCCATTGATGCGCGACTTCACCCTTCACTTCAAGCACGGTGTCAGTGACGTTGCGACATTGCGTGATGACCTGGCAAAATTCAGTGGCTCGACCGTTAATCGAACCGCTGCGCGACTGATCGCCATATTGCCAAATCACTCCTGAAGGGGCTTCAAGGCGCAAAAACGGCATTGGACCCGGCGGCTCCATGCGGCGGTTTTTCCATGTAAAGCCCCATGTGTTCACGCCCAGGCGCACAATGTTGGCTATCCGGTCAGTATCAAGCCGTTCGACGCCGAGGACATCATAAACGGCCTGAGCATGCGCCCATGTTTCCATCAGCCGCGCGGTGATCGAGCTCAATGCGCTCATTTCGGGGCCAACCCATTTGAGGCGAAGTTTCGGGTCGGCTGCGGCAAATGTTGCCGCAGTTGTCTTGGCCCGTTCCATCCAAGCCGAACGCAATGCATGGCCGGAGAGACCATCCAGATAAAATGCTTCGAACTCCGGCAACTTGCCGCCGCGGACACCCGCCATCATAGCAGCAACAAACGCGCCAAACGCTGCCTCGTCACGCAACGATAAATCCACCGCGATGTTCCATACATGCAGGTGCCGAATAATGTTGTTGATAGTCCAACCCTTAAACTGTGTCGGCGTGTCAAAATCGTCCTGAACCAAAGGTGCAAGAAGCCCATCGAGGGCCATGCTTTCATCCAAGAAGTCATTTGCCTGCTGCATTAATTTACCCGCCCCAAAATAGATTATCCAATCAACCCAAAAAGATGCCCCGCCACTTTGCGCATCTGGATTTCCTCTGCTCCCTCGGTGATGCGGTAGCGGCGATGGTGGCGATAGATATGTTCAAACGGCTTGTGCCGCGAATAGCCAATACCGCCATGAACTTGCATCGCAAAATCCGCAGCGTTGCAAACCAAACGATTGGCTTTGTAGTTGCACATGCTTACCTTGTCGGACAGACGCACAGCTACCTCTGGTTTAGACATGCTGTCCATTTCGGCAGCGGTTTTGTAGATCAACAACCGCAACATTTCCGCGTCCGTTTGAAGCTCGACCAATGGAAACTGGATCGCTTGGTTGACAGCGAGCGGTTTGCCAAAAGGCTTGCGCGCACGGGCGTATTTCACCGCTTCATCAATGCAGTATTGCGCTGCGCCAAGTGAGCTTGCTGCTTGCCGGATTCGATTTTCGTGAACAAAATGCTGCGCGACGGCAAGACCGTTGTCGAGTGCACCCAATATCGCGCTTTCGGGCACCCAAACGTCGGTGTATTTCACCTTGGGATGGTCGGTGGGCATATTGAAAGTCCACATATACTCCCCGATTTCGAACCCGGGTGCGTCCGTTGGCACAACGAAACAGGTTATACCTCGCGCGTTACCATTGTCGCCGCTGGTCCGGGCAAAGGTCATTACATGGCTGGTATACGGCAGGCCAGTCGTCCACATCTTGTTGCCGTTAATCCGGTATCCGGCAACGCCATCTCGGGTTTCGGGGACCGCACGCGTATCCATGTGCGTGGCGTCCGAACCATGATCTTCTTCGGTCAGGCCAAAGCTCCAGCCCATTTTGCCCTGTAACATAGGTGGGATAAAATCTGCCTTTTGCTGAGCTGTGCCGAAGTCACGCAACATCAGCACCTGCACGAGGTTGCCAACGATGCTGCTTTCGTTCTGTAAATCGTTGTGCAGTCCCAATCCCTTATGCGCCAAATGGTGGCGGATGACGGCCATTGCCAAATTCGAACCGTCCTTACCCCCATATTCAGCAGGAATGGCAAAGCGGTAATGCCCGGCTTTATCCGCGACCTGACGCATTTCGGCAAGCAGCGCCCACCAGTCTGCACGCGGGTGGCCGTCATTGTCCCAGTCGGTACGAGCATGTTCGCGGCGGTGGTCGAAAAAACGGATATTGTCATCACGCGCTTCAATCGGCTTGATCTCGCGTTCAATGAATGCGTCAAGTTCGGCAAGATAGTCCATAATGTCATTGGGGATTTCAAACAGCATCAATGAGTCCATTTCTGTAAAGCGACTACCAGTGCGGAATATTTGGGTTGGTCTACAGCCAATTTTTGCAGCGACTGCGCTTTCAATTGTGCCAATAGCCCCGGCGTCGCGAGGGATTTGTTACCGGATAAGAGTTGTTCTGAAAGCAGCTTATCATGAATGGAGGCGCAGGCTTCTGCTTCGCGTTTGAGTATGCCAAGCGCGTTGACCGCGACGGCAGCCATAAAGCGATCTCGACCGTGCGCGTGGGGTTTGATGTCAGTTGCTATCCAACTGGCCAAGGCGTTCAAGAGTTCAGCAGCAGATGTTTCGCCCACATACACGGTTTCGTCATGCTGAATTTTTTTCAGCATCCTTCTCTCCGTCTCCGCCGTGGGTTTTGGTTTGGCAATAGAGCCTGTAGTGTCGGTAACCAAAGAAGAACGAAGCTCAGGGTGACGGTTTTGCTCTTCAACTGGCGCGTCTTCTTCAAGCAGCATCAGCAAGTCGACCTCGGTTTCTGACGCACGGCGCCCTATGACTGCGCGTTCGAGGCCGGAGTCCACTCCGCTGCGCCAAATATCCGTCATTTGGAGACAGCACACGCCCCACCATAGTGTCGCATAAACCAGCCACCATCGAAAGCGCGCAGCGTCCACATTATGACCGCTTTCGCGGGCATAAGCGGCGAAGAATGCGTCCACTTGCCCAATGCCGAATGCTGGCCGGTCAATATATCCAAAGCGCCAGCTATTGATGCACCCAAACGCCAAGTCCTGATGTCGGTCCCCCAGATGCGCCAACTCCCAATCCAGCACGGCGGCAAGGCCATCCGCGTCGACCATGATGTTGCCCATCCGAAAATCCCCGTGAAGCAGGACATGCTCAACCGGTGCGGGCAAATGATCCCCTAGCCATGTGATCGCGACAGCCATTACAGGACGGTTGCCGCCGAACATTAGGAAGCGTGCCTTGAGGTCCACCAAAAGACTCGCCGCCCCGACCTCAGGCAAAGTTGGCAGCGCGTCCCGTGGCACTGCGTGAATGGCCGCCAATTCGCGCGCAAAATTATTGAGCAATGATGGCGGCGGACTTGCAAGTATCTGTGCCGGGTTAACCTCGGCCTCTACTCTGCGCATCATATATCCTGTGCCAAGATTATCTATGGCCTCGACCTCGGCGATAATTTCTGGTGCCTTTACGCCCGCCGTAAATGCAGCACGCACAACCGCAGCTTCAACGTCATGCCCATAAACTCGGCCAGCCATCATCTCTGCCGAGGGAGAACGGCGAAGTACATAGCCATGCCCTGCATAGTCAAATGACCAACTTTCCATATTGGCACCGCCGGTCAGCCGCGTAAGGTTTTCAACCTCGGCGGACCCGCCAAATATCCGCCGCGCAAAGGCCGAAACTAGAGCGGCAAAATCTTTCAAAGCGGCCCTTTCTGCCAATATGCAAATACGGCGTCCTGCAACTTACGGATATGGTCGTGAGCTTGCGGGCCAGTCCATTCGCCTTGATAATCCGTTCGCCCGGTCCACCATCCCTGCCCGGGCAGGCCATCGCCCTCGCGCACCACAAGAACCGCAAGCGCAGGCGCGCCCTCGTCAACGGTAATTTGGTCAATTTTATCCAGCGTTTTGCATACCGCCCGCATTTTGGGCCGCGTGAAACGAAAGCCGAGGTTAAGCAAAAGCTCGGAATAACTAATCGCGCGGCCTTCACGACCACATTGCTCCAATATCCCTTTGATGCGTGCAACGTCGTACAGCGCAGAAACATCCGCCGCTGGATCGTTCAAAAAGGCTTCAAGGACAGGGTCCAAATCAGCTCCTAAAGATAGTCGTGCCGCAAATCGTCTATAACAGAATAAAACTCGTCCATCACTTCGTCGATGATCTGCTTGGCTGGTTTCACTGCGTCAATCCTTCCAGCAACCTGGCCCGACAGCGCAATCGCAGCCTCCATATCGCCACCAAAATACAGGTCGAGCACGCCGCGCATTTCGCCCATGATATTGTCTGAAGGGTTCAAGTCCAGTTTCGTCGTCCGTTCTGTGCGCAGTGCACGCAGTGCTGGCCCGGGACCGTGCCTATTCAGAAACAGTGTGTCGGTTTCTTTCGCGTTGATAATGGCCTCTTTCCAGTTCTGGTGCACCGGCGATTCCGCCGCGCTGACCATGCGTGTACCCATCTGCACGGCCTCTGCGCCAAGAGCGAAAGCCGCGGCCATCGTCCGTCCACAGACAATACCGCCAGCAGCTACGATTGGCACATCCACTTTGCTTCGGATGAGCGGCAGCAGCACCATCAAGGCGACGTCCTTGGGATTTTTGAAACCGCCGCCCTCGCCGCCTTCAACAACAAGGCCATCTACGCCCGCGTTGATAGCTTTCAATGCGCCACCAAGCGTCGGCACAACATGGAAAACGGTAAGCCCCGCGGCCTTCAAAGGACCACAATATTTATTAGGATCACCCGCTGACGTGGTCACAAATTTGATCCCCTGATCGACCACAAAATCCACAATGCCCGGATCACGCACAAAAGCCTGTGCAATGTTAACCCCGAATGGCTTATCCGTTAGCTCGCGCATCTTAACGATCTCGGCGCGTACCTCGTCCAATTGCCCGGATGAAGTTTCAATAATCCCAAGACCACCAGCGTTCGATACGGCCGATGCCAATTGCGCGCGCGCGATCCAACCCATTGGTGCCTGAATGATGGGATATTCGACCCCAAGCAGCTCAGTCATCCGGTTCTTCATTGGTTTCATTTTGTATGGCGTCCAATCTCGCTGGTGCGGATATTCAGCTGGCCGGAGAGGCCCGCCTTGCGGAGGTTTCTATCGCTTGATATTCTGGTGACGACACCATTTGTTGCATTGCCGCCAGTGAGGGATATTCCACCAGCGCGACCATATCCCAAAGGTCGTCGACCTCACCAATCATCAACCCGGTCACGGAACCAGCATAAATCTGGCGACCGCCGACAGCCGTTAGGCATGCCTGAACCGATTTGCCATAACGGGCATATGCCTCAGCGCCAGAAAGGTCGGCGTCACCGCCATCCGGATATTCGGCAGACGCTTTGAATTTCAACAAATTGACCATGACGAAAGGCCCATCTTCGGGACCGCCGAAAAACGATGATATCTGCTCCATCGACGGAAACATCGCGTTTTCTAAGCGCATAGCCACCTAACTCCCCCAAACATTTAATCATGTGCTTAAATCACTATATGGGCGTTGTAAAAGCGAATGTGCATCGAAAAAATACCCATGACGGGAACACCTGAGTTTTTCGGGAATTGTGGCCCGGACAATTTCTTGATCCGAAAAACTGGTGGGCGATACAAGGTTCGAACTTGTGGCCCCACCCGTGTGAAGGGTGTGCTCTACCACTGAGCTAATCGCCCGTCTGTTCAGACAGACGCGGGCCTCTGCCATAGGCCCAGGACGTTGGCAAGGTTTACGAAACGATTTTGATGTGCGGTTCGGCAACTTTTTGCGCAACCGAGACCTTGCCCAAGCCAACAAAAATAGCATCTATTATCTGCGCAAGTTTTTCGACTTTGAGCTTTGACGCAATGTAAAAAAGCGATTCCGGGTTCGTGTAGCACTGCACCATCTGGTTGATCAGCGATA
>JANMJX010000228.1:0-23062 GCA_031371575.1 Sphingomonadales bacterium | reverse complement strand
CGCCTGACTTTATCTGGCCAATCATGCGCCAGTTTCACAAACATTCGAAAGCCGTTTTGACAGCCACTCCAAGCTTACGCGAAGAACTGGAGGGGCGCGGCATATCCAATACGCAACTTTGGTCGCGCGGCATCGACCGCAGGCTATTTCATCCCGAACAACCAGCGCATCCACGCCTAAAATATCTTGCCAAGCCTATTTTGCTGTCGGTTGGCAGGGTTGCAATCGAGAAAAATCTTGAGGCGTTTTTGAACGCCGATGTGCCCGGCACCAAAGTGGTGGTCGGAGATGGCCCTGCCCGTGCTGCTCTTGAGGCAAAATATCCCGACGCGATATTTTTGGGCACGCGTCAAGGTACCGAACTCGCCAGCATTTATGCTTCCGCGGATGTGTTCGTCTTTCCGAGCAAGACCGATACATTTGGCTTGGTCATGCTTGAGGCATTGGCGTGCGGCGTGCCCGTAGCCGGTTATCCCGTGCAAGGTCCAGTGGACGTTATCGGCGCGGACGGCAGAGGACCAAATGGGCAATTGAAGCGCGCCATTGGTTGCTTGAGAACCGACCTTGGTGACGCCATAAAGGGAGCAGAACGGCTCAGCCGCGAAGATGCTGCAATTTACGGCGCGCAGTTTTGCTGGGATACCTGCACGGACCAGTTTGTAACCGGCATCGCACAGGCCGCGTCCAATGTCGAAATGGCAGCATAAAGGCCAAGGACATGTCTGGTTGCCCATTCATGACGAGCTACCGGAACTTTTAAATCATGGACATGAGTCATAAAACGCGTTCAAGCGGCTAAAGTCATCATTCCAAAATGATCTCATATTGTCCACGGTTGGTCGTGTTGTTAATTTTCTAAACGAATGCGTATTTCAATGAGGCTGCATGCCGTCGATACCGCCGGAAATAGGTGGATTTCGGACAGACGGGTTTTGAGGTGCTGGGTCGCCCAAGTCGACGTTCGATGGAGGCAAGCAAGCAATGTTCAACAATCAGACCCCAAGTCATGGCTCGGCCACGCCATCATTGCAGCGCGCGCGACTGCGAGTAGCTGTTCGCGAGACCCGCCGTCACGGGCGAGCACGGACATGCCTTGTGTTACAGCTACGACTAGGTTCGCGAGCGCTTCCGCGTTGCAATCGCTCGGGAGCAATCCGTCTGCAATGTCCTGTTTGATCCGCGCCGAAAACTGCGATGCAAGACCAAGTCTGATGTCCGCAACCGTACGGCGGACTTCAAGGGAACCGGCAGATCCGGTCGCGGTGGCGCTCGCCAACAGGCAACCGGGAGGTGTTTCGTCGCCCGTATAAGTAATTGCCACAGCTTGAAGCAGTTCTGATGCTGCCACGAAGGCCGAGTGGGCGCCATTGATTGCACGCTCCCGCTCGGCCGCTCCTCTAGCATAAAGCTGCACAGTCTCTAGAAACAGTTGCCGCTTGTCGCCAAACGCTGAGTAAAGGCTCGGCGGCGTGATCCCCATCGCTTTCGTCAGATCAGCAATCGAAGTGGTTTCGTATCCGTGTCGCCAAAAAGTGAGCATGGCCGCTCTCAGCGCAGCAGACCGGTCAAATGACAAGGGTCTGCCGATTTTACGCGAATGGGGTTTCATAGTGATCATTCCGAATGTCGTTGACACGCTATCGCGCAACGCACACTGCGTTTTATAACGCTCACTATGAAAGAATAGCAACTATGTCACTTACACACTTCAGGACGTTGGGCCGTTCAGGCCTCGTCGTTAGCCCGCTCGCCCTTGGCACCATGACATTCGGACCGGGAAGCTGGAACGCAGATGCGCCGACCTCGCAGGCGATCTTTGATGCGTATCGCGGCGCAGGTGGCAACTTCGTCGATACCGCCGACATCTACTCGGGCGGTGCAAGTGAGGAACTGGTTGGTAAGTTCATAAAGGCGGCACACGCCCGTGATGAAATCGTGCTCGCCACCAAATTCGGTTTCAATGGATCGTCCAGCCCGCTTGCCGCCAATCAGCCCGGCGGCGGCAATCCCAACGCGGGTGGCGCCGGTGCCAAGAACATCCATCGCGCAATCGATGCGTCGCTCAAGCGGCTCAACACCGACTATATAGACCTTTACTGGATGCATATTTGGGACGGCGTGACGCCGGTTGAAGAGATCGTGCTGACGCTCGGCGATCTTGTCCGGTCCGGCAAGATCCGCTACTACGGCTTCTCCGACATGCCCGCATGGCTGGCCATGAAGGCGGCAACGATTGCAGCAGAACGGCGTGTACCGGGGCCGATCGCGTTACAGCTTGAGTACTCGCTGGTTGCACGCGACGTCGAAGCAGAGCATTTTGCCGTGGCACGCGAGGGCGGCATGGGAATCATGCCGTGGAGCCCGCTTGCGGGCGGTTTCTTAACGGGTAAGTATAAACGGGACAACATTGGCGGCACAGGTCGACTGAGCGGCCCAAACCCGTTCGGCGACAGCAAATTTTCGGCACGCAATTGGGACATCCTCGATACGCTGAAAGCAGTGGCCGAAGAGGTCGAACGACCTGTCGCGCAGGTTGCACTTGCGTGGGCGATGGCGCGGCCGGGCGTGAGTTCCACGCTTATTGGTGCCAGCAAGACGTCGCAGCTCGAAAGCAACATCGCAGCCTCAGGCATCAATTTGAGCGATGAGCAGATTGGACGGCTCAACATGGCGAGCGAACCACCCCCGACATTCAGTTCGTCGCTCGTAACGCATCAGATCCGCAATATGGTATTTGGCGGTCAGACGGTAACCGGTTGGAGGGAGTAACACGCAGCACAGATGGGTAGACAGCAGACTGTTCCTGATTTCCGCCTCGTCCGCACGATTCTCGTTGTCGCACTTGTGCTCCCAGACTTGGTCGCACCCTTGCGACAGATCCGTAAGCTCGCGGCGGGTCTATCGTAACTGCAGCAAAGCATCCTTCGCCGCTGCGACCGTGCGCGCCACATCCTCAGAGTTGGTATTCCACCCACAGACGCTAATCCGCATAACGCGCTCGCCAGCCCAGCTGCCGCCGCTCAGAAATGCTTCCCCGCTCGCGTTGATTGCGGCAATGACATCGTCGCTGATGTTGGCGCCGTCACTTGAATCAAAGCGGATCAGACCTTGGTTCATCGTTGGGCGGGCGATACCTGTGGCACCGTCCAAAGCGGTGATGCCGTCATAAATAGCAGCAGCGTGATCGCAGCACCGCTCAACCATCGCCGCTAGTCCATCCCTGCCAAGCTCCATCAGCGCTGCTAACGCCGGCAGAGCACGGGCACGACGTGACCATTCCGGTGTAAAATCCATGGGATCCCGCACAGGCCCTCCGCTGGTGAGATAGGCCGCTGTCATTTGCATTGCCGCTTTGTGGGATTGCGGATCGCGCGTAATTGCCATTCCGCAGTCGTAGGGCGTGTTGAGCCATTTATGCCCGTCGGTTGCCCAGCTGTCCGCCAAGTCCAGGCCCTTGACCAAATGCGCAAAACGCGGGCTTGCGTTGGCCCAAAGACCGAATGCGCCGTCAACATGCACCCATGCCCCGCTTGCTTGCGCAATTGGGCACAAGGTCTCAAAATCATCACTTGCACCAATATTGAGGTCACCCGCGTTAAGGATAACAATTGTCGGTGCATTTGGTGCTTCGCGTAATGCAGCCTTCAAATCATCCACACCAACTTTGCCCGGAACCGGGCCACCCAGAGGCACGATACACTCGCTGCCAAGACCAAGCAGGCGCAAGGCACGGGTGACCGACGAGTGATGGTGGGCGTTGGCCAGAACGCGAATAACCGGACTGCCTTGCAAGCCCTTGCGTTCAACGTCCCATCCGTGCCGCGCAAACACAGCATGACGCGCAGCCGCGAGGGCTGTGGCATGGGCCATTTGGCAACCGGTTACAAACGCGTAGCTTGCGTCTGCTGGCAGCCGCAGTGCTTCAAGCAGAAACTGGCCAGCAACCTCTTCCAGCACGGCTCCCGCGGGACTGGTTGACGCCAGCACCGCATTCTGATCCCACGCCGAACACATGATGTCGGTTGCAAGCGCTGCCGGCAATGCGCCTCCCTTGACCCATGCAAAAAAGCGGCCGCTTGCATTTGCAGTCAACCCCGGCTCGGCTGCCGCAGCGATTGCGCGCACGACCTCATTGGCTGGCAAACCCTGTTCCGGAAAATGCATCGGCAAGGGCGACCTCATTTCGTCCGGAGTCCCTCTGGATGCCACCGGTCGGGTCTCGAGCGAATCAAGGAAACGGCGGGCTTCAGCAAAAGCTATATCAAGTGTATCCATGATATCTCCGTAGCTTATCAATGATGTAGAGTCGACGCGATGATGCAGCAATACAAGGAGGGCTTTTTCTCGGCAAAGAAATGCTTATTGTGCTAACTGCGCCCTTTCGGCCAAAGGGGCGCCGCAATAACGGATCGGAACTCATGGCGTTTTCTACAGTCAAAGTTTTAACCACGCATCAGTGGAACACGGGATTATTCTCTTTTTCGGTGGAACGACCGCCTTCGTTCCGTTTCGTCAGCGGCCAATTTGTGATGCTTGGCTTGATGGTCAACGACAGACCTCTGATGCGCGCTTATTCCATCGTCTCGCCCTTTTGGGACGAAACGCTTGAGTTTCTAAGCATCATTATTCCTGATGGCCCGTTGACCAGCCATTTGTACAAGATCAAACCGGGTGACGAAATCCTTTTGGGAGCAAAGCCGACGGGGACTTTGACAATGGATGCGCTCATCCCCGGCAAGCGACTCCACATGATCGGGACGGGCACTGGCCTTGCCCCATGGATGGCGATTATTCGCGACCCGGAAATTTACGAACGGTTCGAGCAAATCACCGTGCAGCATACGGTGCGCGAGATTCAGGATCTGGCCTATCGGGATATGCTGGAAAGCAAATTGTCCAACGATCCTCTGGTTGCTGCTGAAGCGAAGCTACAGCTTACTTATGATCAGTCCGTTACAAAATGTCCGACCTGGACTCACGAAAATCGACGGATTACCGAGCGCATCGCGTGTGGCGACTATCCGCTCGATCCTGAAACCGACCGCGTCATGCTGTGCGGCAGCATGGCGATGATTAAGGAAACCGGCGCCCAGCTGGAAGCACTTGGTTTTGTCGAAGGCGCACATTCGCATCCAGGCACTTATGTGCTTGAACGCGCTTTCGTTGGATGAACCAATGGAAGCGCCAGGCAGCTTGCGATAGACTGGCTCAAATCAGCCAATAGGCATGCCTGGCGGCACTTGAGGTAATAATGACCTGTCCGCTGTTGCCGCCGCCAAAGCCGACTGATCGAGCAGCAGCGCGCCAAGGCCACGCCGCCAGTCCGCGCCCTCATCCGAACCACGGCTTGACTTCAGGCGTTCCGCCCATGCCAGCAACTTGCCGTTCAGCTGAAGACTGATCGACCTGGCGAGGCCTTTTTCGCGCGCTGTGCGTGCCAGATCCAGCGCAATCGTTGTTGCAATTCTGCGACCCACGGCACCTGCTGTTGCGCCTTTGTCTGCTTCAGCGATAAGGCGGGCAATCACCTGCGTCGGCGAAGGTATGGCAGCATTGGTGGCATGCTGCATGTCGAGACGATTCAGCCGCTGCGGATCGAGCAGGCTATCAAGGACATGAACTGCGCCGATCTCGGTCGCACGCAACGTATCGAACGCTGGTCCACCGGCAGTGGGCATGATCTCGATCTGCGTGGCATAATCGCCATCGTCGCCCTGCGCATAAGATAACATCGGCTGGAGTCTTGCTGGCACCGTCAGAACCTCAACCGATAATGCGTTTATCAACCCGTCAAGCGCTGCAGTTTGACGTTCTGCTGGCACGTTTTTGACGTCTACCTTGTCTCCGGCGAGTGCACTTGGTGTTATAACTCCACCCAGGGACTTTGCAGTCGCTTCGACCTGAAAACGATGCAGCAGCCAAATAGGCACAAATGCGCGGCGCAAACTCGCAAGGTCCTGGCCTGCTGGAATTGCATCGATGTTAAACCGCGCGAGCGCCGCTTGCCGGACATTTATCACGCGATCAAGTTCAGCCACAGGATCGGCAAAATCATCCCACAGCGCGCCTTCCGGATTGCCGGTTGAGATCGGGCGTGAATCGTTGTCGGATACGAAACGATAGCCCTTTGCTTGTGCCTCCTGCGCCATCTGCCGGGCTTCCTCGTCAGTTGCAGCATATAAATATCGCACGGTAAACTTGTCCCATTCGCCCACCCCGGTGCCATAGGCGTTGCTAATGTCTAGCTTGCCATTTGCCAGGGTCACGCGCGGTGCCGGATAGTCCATGACCGAATAACGCTCTTGCGTGCTCGCCGCAAAATTATGCTGGAAGCCCAAGGTGTGCCCGACCTCATGCGCGCCAAGCTGTCTGATACGCGCCAACGCAGCCTCAACCGGGTCGTTGGGGTCACCTGTTCCCGACAGGCCAGCGCCGACCAGCGCCTGAAAGATCAGCATGTCCTGCTGCGCACGCAATGAATCGAGCATGACACTGCCCTTGAGGATCTCGCCAGTGCGCGGATCAACGATGCTTGACCCATAAGCCCATCCACGCGTTGCCCGGTTCACCCAATTGACCACATTATAACGCATATCGAGCGGGTCGATGTTGGCGGGCAATTCCTCCACACGAAATGCATCCACATATCCAGCGGCATCGAAAGCGGCTGCCCACCATGCGACGCCTTCTGCCAATGCCTTGCGGATCGCAGGCGGCGCCGCTGGATCGATATAATAAACGATGGGTTTTTTGACCCGCGAGCGTGCCGCATCTGGATCAATTTTCTCAAGCCTGTGCCGCGACGCAATCTTGCGCAGCATGCCGTGCCCAAGCGGGACAGAGAAATCATATTGCGGGACATTGATGATATAATCATATGGATCATGCCGAATTGGCATGGGAATTTCGGGCAACCGGACCAGCGAATGGCGGACCCACAACGCAATGTCCGGGCCTGTCGGGGACACATTGCGCAGTTCAGGTGCGGGCTTGTTGGCAGCGAAGCTCAGAAGAGCGGAAAATTCGACATTGTCCGGAAAGATGCGTACTTTGGCCGGATCCGCCACTGAGCGGTTGGGTAACAAGGCGTAGCCATCCCCCAAACCTTGAGCAAAACCGAAATGATCCATCGCCAGAAACGGTGCAAAATCGAACTTGAAACTGCCATCCTTCTCCGTCGATGCAATATCTCCGACCCATAATGTGGCATTGGTAAAGCTGTTGGCGACCGAAGCTTGTTGCGCAGGTGAACCAGACAGCGCCACAAATGTTGTGTTTTCAAGTTCGGCGATCACTTTGCCGCCCGCCCGCCGGAACCGGATGATGCCGTTGCGCAGCGGTGCGCCGCGGTCAACGCCCGTTGCAGACGAACCAATGCCGGTCTCAATTTGCGCCACATATAAAAAGCGCCCCGCTATCCCGTCTGCATCTTGTCGAGGCAAGGTCAGGAGAATTTTTCCATCCTGCTGCCCGGCGGCAACTGGCACCAACGCATCCTGACAATAAGCCGGGACGGCAGGCCAAGCGACGGTAAGCAAGCTGGCGAGTATGACGCGTTTTATCATGAATTTTACCCCTTTAACAAAAGGCGTAAGCTATCGTTGACCGCTGTCAATATTCTTTGGTGCCGGGTTGAAATTGCGCGCTAGTGATAAAATGGTCATCGCATTGGCAGAATATGCCATGGCCTTGTTGCTTCGATGTAACATTAAGACCTAGTTTGAAGGTATCGCGCACCGCATCGAAGTTATTGCGATTGCATGGTGTACCTTACTGAAAATTAAGTTGCCTTTTGAGAGTTATTGTCGATACTCTTGCATCTACTCTTCAAGTCATCGGGTCGCACAAATAAAAATCAGTAAAAGTTTATACATCGTGTTGGTGATGATATCGATGAAACGCTTTTGATGACCAATGCTGCACGTATTACATATGCCATACGGCTTGAAACCATCTTGATCCAAATGGGGCCCATTCAATGACAAAGAACCTGAAAGCATTTTCTTATGCCGTCGCCATGATGCTTGGGTCCGTCCCAATTGCAGTTATGGCGCAAGCCGAGCAACCTGCCGCGAACGCGACTGACGTAACCACCTTGGCCGTCGCCGGTGATACAGCAACGATTGGCGTGCCATCTGGCTGGGTGCAAAACAAGGCCGGCACCGCGACCATTTTAACAGCGCCGGAAGGCGATTTTATGATTGCTCTCGTTCCGGTGTACACGGCGACCGACGCGAAAGACGCCGTCAGTAAGGCATGGGCGCAAGTTAAGCCTGACTTCGCACGGCCTCTTCGTCTGGCCCAGCAGGAGCCGGGTCGAGACGGTTGGGATTCCATCCATGACATTTCATACGACATTCCTCCAGCAGACAAGCAATATGCGTTTGGCGCTGCTTTGAAGAAGGGGGATGTTTATACCGTTGTCCTCGGTGAAGGGGCGCTCGCCACCCTAGCCAAGAGAGGCGGACAGCTGGGCCAGCTTGCCGGGTCGTTACGCCCGAAGGGATTTTCGAAAGAGAGCTTTGCGGGGATCGCCGCCCTTCCCCTTAACGGGGAACGGATTGCGGAAATCAAGCGGTTCACTACCGACTCCATGAAGAGCCTCAAAATTCCGGGCGTCGGGTTGGCACTCATCGAAAACGGCAAAATAATCTATGAAGGCGGTCTGGGGGTCAAGGATTTGCAGACCGGAGCGCCGGTTGATCAAAACACGCAATTCATGATCGCTTCCAATACCAAAGGCATGGCGACACTCCTGCTCGCAACATTGGTGGACGAAGGTAAGCTCGACTGGAACAGGCCAGTGACCGACTATATGCCCGAGTTCAGGCTGGGCAGTGCGGAAACAACCAAAAAGGTTTTGGTAAAGCACCTCGTCTGTGCATGCACCGGCTTGCCCCGCAAGGACATGCAATGGCTGTTCAACACCAAACCCGATACGTCCGCCAATGATACATTTGTTCAGCTTGCTGCTACCGAGCCGACCAGCGGCTTTGGCGAGGTATTTCAATATAACAACTTGATGGCAAGCGCGGCGGGATATCTTGCTGCGCGCATTATCTATCCAAAAATGGAGCTTGGTGCTGCATTCGACCGCGCCATGCAGGAACGGATATTTGATCCACTGGACATGAAAAGCACAACGCTCAGCAATCGCAAGGCCGTCGCGGGCAATTGGGCAAAGCCTTACGACACTGACCTCGCCGACAAATTGTCTTTGGTCGACATGGCGTACAATGACACCATTATGCCCTATCGGCCGGCAGGCGGCGCATGGTCGACATCCCATGATATGGCGCATTATGTCATGAATGAGCTGAATGAAGGCGTCCTTCCCTCTGGAAAGCGCATGGTTTCTGCAGACAACCTGCTGATCCGGCGGGCGCGCGGCGTTCCGACCGGCAGCAATACATGGTATGGCATGGGGCTTGAGGACGATGCCACTTTTGGTGTTTCCGTCATCCAACATGGTGGAAGCATGTTCGGCTACAAGAGCAACTGGTTTGCCATACCCTCCGCTGACGTCGGGATGGTGGTCCTGACCAATTCGGAATATGGATATACCTTGGCAAATTCGCTCAAGCGCAAACTGCTGGAGGTCTTGTATAATGGGAAGTCGGAAGCGGCAGAAGATGTCGCATCTACTGTTGAACGCAGGGCTGCATCGGAAGCCAAAATACGCAGCCAATTGATATATCCTGTACCAACAGCTTCGTCCGCGATGCTCATTGGCAGCTACTCAAATGCCGAGCTTGGGCCATTGAAAATTTCCAGAGAAGGCGACCGGCTAATGATGCGCACGACCTCGATATGGTCGGAGCTTGCGATGAAGCCGAACGGAGATGGGACATCGTCGCTATATACAATATCGCCGGGTATTGGAGGGGAAGGTCCGCTTGTTGGCAATAAAGATGGAAAGACCACCCTCACACTGAACGATGATCAGCATGCCTATGTGTGGCAAAAGGATTAATCCGACGGCGTAAACAGCGTCTTTCGAAAAAGCAAAAAACCTGATCTGTAAGAAATGGTCGGGGAGACAGGATTCGAACCTGCGACCCTCTGGTCCCAAACCAGATGCGCTACCAGGCTGCGCTACTCCCCGACATGGGATCACTGGTATAACAATGTCCTCGCGGCTGGCTGCCTGCCAACTTCGAAATATCGAAGGTGGTGGGCCCGGAGGGACTCGAACCCCCGACCTAGCCGTTATGAGCGGCCAGCTCTAACCAACTGAGCTACAGGCCCTGACCGGCTCGCCAACTACCTGCGCGCCGATAGCCGAACTTTGGGAGAATAGGCAAGCCTTTATCTTCCATAAAAGACTTAAAATCTGCTGACGGACGATAACATTGCCCTATTTCGCCACTGGCCATGCTGGCGACATCAACTTGTCCGGCACATGATGGCCAATGCCATACCCTACATTGGGCTATTCGCGTTCTTCGTCCCTATATCCCGTGCGGCTTTCACTTAAGGCCGGAACCGACACAATCAATGCCTGATTGGAAAAGCGCAGATCCCCGCCAACGCTCCGCGCTAGACTGCGCACGAGCCGCAAGGAAAAGCCAAGGCCAAGTAAAGGGGCTTCTTCGACATGATCGATTGACCCGGGTCCCGAGCCAAATAGTTCATTTTCATCCATGTCGATCAGCTTTTTGGGCAATGTCAGAACGAAACGGTTGGTGGCAATGGGCCCTGGCTCGGTCCGGAAACGTCCATCAAGAACTTCGCCGGGCTCGCAGCCAATGATGATTGCCGACAAGAGCCGCGAGAACAATCGCTCGGCCGATTGATGGTCGATGGCAAAAGGCCGCACAGGATGCGCGTGCACAAGGTTTAGCGTCACGTTCAACAGGTCGCTTAGGCCATGAAGGCGCTCGGCAAGCCTATGCGACAACCAGTCGCATTCGGTCAAACCTTCTTCCGCAAGATATGTCCCTGTTTCGATGGTTGCAGCGGTTTGCAGGTCGTCGAAGCCCGACAGCAACCGCTCTGCATCGTGCAGGATATTCGCCGCCAATATCCGATAGTCCTCGGTCACCGGTCCAAAAAGTTGCTGTTCGATGATTTCCGAAAATCCGATGATTGCGCCTAATGGCGTGCGCAGCTCGTGCAGCAACTGCTGGATATGCTCGGCCTCGCTGCTTAATCCTTCCGGAATCAAGGCAACTTCTGAAAGGTTGGGTCGCCGCAATATGCCGCGATAGCCGTTAAAGCGTCCGCTCACGCCGTCAAAGAACGGCGCTGCGTTTATCCGCCAGTCGCCGGCAATGGCTGGGGCGCCGCACAGCCGCATGCGCGCATTTTCCAAAGGCATCTTCTGCCGGAAGGCCGCCGCCCCATAAGCGTCGGGGCCTGGACCATTATCAAATGCCGGCTCAGCAATATCGACGCCGACAATAGCGCCCAATGGCGCGCCCTCGACCCAGCATATTGTGCCATATTCGTCCGCCTCGAAGCGGATTTCATCAATAGGGTCGATATCGATTTCAAGCGCTTCCGCGACGACGGGCGCATGACCAACATGCTCGGCGCCCTGTTCCGCTGGATCGACATATTCAGGTTCTGGAACATCAGGATCATCGGACTCGACCATTTGCGGGCCAGCCACCACTGCCTCAACATTTTCGCGCTCCTGACGCAGGCGCTCAATACGCTCGACAATATCGCGGATCTGCATTCCGGGTGGAACCGCCGATACAGACGCTGAGGATTTTGGTGCATCGGGCAATACAAAATCAGCCGTCGACCAGATGCTGAGTGCCCGCAACGTCAAATGCCCAAGGTCGCGCCGGTTGCGCAGGAAGCCGCGTGCGCGCGTAGACAGGATGGGCACAATGTCCGCCCATTCGCTGTCGCTCAGGCGTGCACCGCTGATAGCAGCGGCTGCAACGGCGGGCACATCTCCCGACAGCAGAAGTAACAAAGGCGCCGATTGAAGACGACCAGCCAAGGCGCGGACACATTGCTCGCGCACGGCCACCGGAACGACATCCATGAACTGGCGCACCTTTTGCAACCCCATTGCCACCGATACAGGGTCAAAATCGGCTGGATTTTGCGCGAGAATATCAACCAATTGCTGCCATTTGGCAGACAACCCAACTCCTTCGTCATCCGTCTGGCGCAAAGTTGTTTCAAGGCGGTCGTCAAAACGCAAAATAGGTATCGATCCCGATAGATAATTATTTGTTATTTTGCGGCGATAACCTGCTTATCGACGAGGCGAAAGGATGAATTTAAGGGCGTCACACTATGGGACAATTGCAATCCCCTATAATTATATTATAAGCTACGGGCATAATAGAAATGGAAATTGCACCAAAATGGCGAATACGAACCTTGACGCGATAGATATGAAGCTTTTGGCAGAATTGCAGGCGGACGGTCGCATCACGAACGTGGAGTTGGCAACTAAAGTCGGACTCACTGCGCCGCCCTGCCTTCGCCGCATGCGTGCGCTGGAGCAGTCGGGCACAATCAAATCCTATCACGCCGACGTCGACGCAGGTGCCTTAGGTTATACTATCACGGTTTTTGCGATGGTCAGCCTGAAAAGCCAAGCCGAGGATGACTTAAAGGCTTTTGAACAGCATGTCCGCGCGCTGCCTGATGTACGAGAATGCCATATGCTCAATGGTGAAATTGATTTTATCTTGAAAATTGTGGCACGCGATCTTCAGTCGTTCCAGGAATTCCTGACGTCGAAGCTCACCTCGGCACCCAATGTGAGCAGCGTAAAAACATCGTTGACGATCCGTACGGCAAAGGACGAGCCGGGCGTGCCAATTCCGCTGCCATAAAAAAGGCCCGATTGCTCGGGCCCTTTTCCTTATTTGTGATAAGATATCAGGTCGCTGGTGAAGCAGCCACTGGCGTTGCCGCAGGCTTCGTCAGGTGATCGATGTGAATGGACCAATAATCAGCGATCGCCTTTCGGTTTGCGCCTTTGATCATTGCAAAATCCGCCTTTGCACCAGCATAATCACCCAGCATCGTCTT
The DNA here is from genome assembly GCA_031371575.1 of Sphingomonadales bacterium. GTDB lineage: Bacteria > Pseudomonadota > Alphaproteobacteria > Sphingomonadales > Sphingomonadaceae > Sphingorhabdus_B. The sequence continues at coordinate 10,057 of JANMJX010000228.1, read as the reverse complement.
TGACATTGCCAGGCGGAACCGTGTGCGGTCAGTCTGGTCGCCGCCATCCTTGTCCAAAACTGGCCCCTTGCCCAAAGCTGACTCATACAGGTCCTTTGCGGTCTGGTAATCCTTGTGCGAAAAGAAAGAGTCTGCCGTCAACGACGCCAGCATACCTTTGGGGCTTGCCTTTGCGGGCGCAACCGTTCCTGGCAAAGTGCGCGTATCTTCTGCAAGTCGGCCCTTGGCTTCGTTATAACGCTCACTAAACGTGACATTGTTCCGCGAAATGACGCCTTTGGTAAAACCTTCTTCAAGGACCGACACCGCCTCTGCGGGGTAACGAACGCCAATATAGCTCAGGCTATCCAGATATGCGGCATATTCCTGCTGAAAGCGCAGGCCGTTTGTCGCACGCATCAGACGCATGATATCAAGCGTTTCCTCGGGATTGAAATCGCGCGAACGATCAAAAAAGGCCAGCGCATCATGCCAATAATCGGCATTGTTTTCGGCAACTACCAAATCCTTGTAGAAATTGGCCGCTCCTGCATAATTCTTGGCCTTTGCCGAGAGAATGGCAGCGCGGACGACATATGCTTTGTTGACCTGTCCCGTGGCTTTGCTCGATTCAATTGCCTTGCCGATCCAGGCGACGGCATCGGCATCCTTGTTCTGCTGCGACATCGCGTTAGAGATCAGAAATTCGATGTTGTTGCCGCGATGACCCAGATTATAGGCGTCCACCATATATTTTTCGGCGTCTGCAAACTTCTTGTTGTCATAAGCAATAGCGCCCTTGCGGAAGGTATATTCCTTCTTCAACTCCGGCGAAGTCGATGCAGATGCGAGCAGCAGGTCAATCCCCTGCTCCTGAAACGCCAGATCCTTGAGCGGTGCGCCAATGTTTATCGCAAGAATGCCCGCCTCGTAACGATCATCATCATTGCCAATGGCGGCGACAACTTTCGGAAATTCCGCCTTCGCAGCGGCAGCGTCCTTGGTTTTGTTCAACAGGTTCGCCACTGGCATATACGCGGCAATAAATGGCTTGGAATAATTCTTCTTCGGCGCTGCAGGCGCTGCTTCCTTGCCCTTTTTCTCTTTTTTGGGCTTTTCATTGGACTGCGCATATGCCGCTGGCGCAGCAGAAATCGCTGCCAATGATAGAGCTAGGGCAAATTTTGAAACCGGTTTCATTCAACTCTCCGCGATTAGTTTAGCGTTAGGCCTTGACTGGCTTGGTTTATAGGGCCTTGCCATCAACTGTGCAATTGCCATAGCGCGACTGCATGAATTGCCGTTGAACGATCCGGAGCAAAAGACAAGTGGTTGAACGCACTGCAGTGATAATCGGTGCCCGTGGCGGGATCGGCGCCGGATTGGCGGACGCCTTGGACACCGACGCAGATTACGGCCAGGTTGTCCGCCTGCACAGGGACAGCTTGCCGCCGGTCGACATTCTCGACGAGGCCAGCATCGCTTCAGCCGCAGCAATGGTAGCTGGCGCCCACGGGCCACTGCACATGGTCATTGTGGCGACGGGCATCCTGCATTCCGCCGCCAAGGGACCCGAGAAAAGCCTGCGGGAACTCGACCCCGACTGGATGCTTCAGAATTACCGCATCAACGCCGTCGGCCCCGCGTTGGTTGCCAAGCATTTCCTGCCCCTGATGGCCAAGCAAGCGCCGATATGCTTTGCGGCGCTGTCGGCGCGCGTCGGCAGCATATCGGACAATCGTCTCGGCGGTTGGCACAGTTACCGCGCGTCGAAATCCGCGCTGAACATGTTTATCCGCAACATCGCGATCGAATGGCAACGCAAGAACGCGCAGTCGGTCATTGTGGGTCTGCATCCCGGCACCGTTGAAACGGCCCTTAGCGCGCCATTCAAGGGCAATCCGGCCCATGAACGCTTTACCCCCGCCCGCGCTGCGGACGACATGTTACAAGTGCTCCACGGGCTTAAACCAGACCAGAGCGGGCAGATTTTCGCTTATGACGGAACGATGATCGCGCCATGAACCCAAACTGGGCGTGAATCTGTGGATAAGCTGGTGAAAAACAACCCATCAGGGCACTCGCTTGTGGCCATTTGGACGATGTTCGTCTAGGGAGGCAGAACCCAAAAAATATAAGGATTTTCGCGGCGTGACCGACGACACAGTTACATTGGACCCTTCGGACATTTCACCGGTCGACATTGTCGACGAAATGAAGTCGAGTTATCTCGATTATGCGATGTCGGTCATTGTATCCCGGGCCCTGCCCGATGTCCGTGACGGCCTGAAACCCGTCCATCGCCGTATCTTGTTCGCCAGCCAGGAAGGCGGCTTCGTCGCTGGCCGGCCCTACCGCAAATCCGCCAAGATCGTCGGCGATGTGATGGGCAACTATCACCCGCATGGCGACAGCGCCATTTACGACGCGCTTGCCCGCATGACTCAGGATTGGTCGATGCGCGTGCCCCTGATCGACGGTCAGGGCAATTTCGGCTCGATGGACCCCGATCCGCCAGCATCGATGCGCTATACCGAAGCGCGGCTGAACAAGGTCGCCAACGCGCTGCTCGACGATCTCGACAAGGATACGGTCGATTTCCAGCCCAATTACGATGGCAGCCGCGAAGAGCCGCAGGTTTTGCCTGCCCGTTTCCCGAACCTGCTGGTCAATGGTGCAGGCGGTATCGCCGTTGGCATGGCGACCAACATTCCGCCGCACAATCTGGGCGAAGTGATCAAGGCGTGCCTTGCATATATCGACAATCCCCTGATCAGCATTGATGAACTGATCGAAATCGTCCCTGCCCCAGATTTCCCGACGGCTCCGCTAATCCTAGGGACTGGCGGCGCGCGGTCGGCCTATCGCGAAGGCAAAGGCTCGATCATGCAGCGCGCGCGCCACGAGATCGAGGAAGGCAAAGGCGACCGCCGGTCGATCGTTCTAACCAGTATCCCATTCCAGGTTGGCAAATCCGGGCTTGTCGAGAAAATCGCCGAAGCCGCCAAGGACAAGCGGATCGAGGGCGTATCCGACATTCGCGATGAATCGAGCCGCAAGGGCGTGCGCATCGTTATCGACCTGAAGCGTGACGCGACCACTGACGTTGTCCTCAACCAATTGTGGCGCCACACACAGGCGCAATCGAGCTTCCCCGCCAATATGCTCGCCATTCGTGGCGGACGGCCAGAGGTATTGAACCTCAAGGACATCATTGAGGCCTTTATTCGTTTCCGCGAGGAAGTGATTACCCGCCGCACGAAATTCCAGCTCAACAAGGCACGCGAACGCGCGCATCTGTTGCTTGGACTTGTCGTTGCAGTCACCAATTTGGACGAGGTTGTGCGGATCATCCGTGGTTCCGCCAGCCCTGCCGAAGCGCGGGCGGCATTGATTGACCGCAAATGGCCAATCGCCGAAATCGCATCCTATATCAAATTGGTCGAGGCGGTCGAAGCTGAAGTCAGCGGCGACAGCTACCAATTGTCCGAGCTTCAGGTGCGCGCCATTCTCGAGCTGCGCCTGCATCGCCTCACTGCGCTTGGCCGTGATGAAATCGGCAAGGAACTTGCCGGACTTGCCGAGACCATTACTGAGCTTCTTGCCATCCTTGGTGACCGTGTAAAGCTGTACGCGGTGCTGCGCGACGAGCTTGTTGCTATTGATGCCGAATTCTCGACCCCGCGCCTGTGCGAAATCACCGCAAGCTGGGACGGGCTGGATGACGAAGACCTCATGGAACGTGAGGAAATGGTCGTCACAGTGACGCATGGCGGTTATATCAAGCGTACGGCCCTTGCGACCTTCCGCGCCCAGAACCGTGGCGGCAAGGGCCGCGCGGGCATGGCAACCAAGGACGAGGACGCCGTCACCGAATTGTTCGTGACCAGCACGCACACGCCGGTATTGTTCTTCTCCAACATCGGCAAGGTCTATCGCCTCAAGGTCTGGAAGCTGCCCGAGGGTGGCCCGTCAACACGCGGCCGGCCAATGGTCAACCTTTTGCCGCTTGGCGAAGGCGAAGTGATTTCCAACGTCCTCACCTTGCCCGAAGACGAAGCAGAATGGGGAGGCCTCAGCGTCGTGTTTGCAACCGCCAAGGGCTATGCGCGCCGCAACAGCATGGACGCCTTTGCCAATGTCCCCAGCAACGGCAAAATCGCCATGAAGTTCGAAGGCGAAGACGCCGATGACAAATTGATCGGCGTCGAATTGTTGAGCGCTGATGATGATATCCTGCTCGCAAGCCGTTGTGGCAAGGCCATCCGCTTTGCCGCAGACGACATCCGGGAATTCCAAAGCCGCGCGTCGACGGGTGTGCGTGCGATGAAACTCGCCAAGGGGGATGAAGTCATCTCGCTGTCGATCCTGACGCGCGTGGGGACATTGCCTGAGGAGCGCGAGGAATATCTGCGTTTTGCGCCGTGGAAGCCGGAGAAGGAAGGTGAGCCCACCATGTCGGCCGAACGCATTACTGAACTGGCGGAGCGCGAACAGTTCATCCTCACGGTGTGCGCCAATGGCTATGGCAAATTGTCTTCGGCTTATGGATACCGCCGCACAGGGCGCGGCGGACAAGGCATCACCAATATCGACAATATCGAACGCAATGGCCTTGTCGTCGCCAGCTTCCCTGCGACCAAGGGCGACCAGCTAATGCTCGTCACCGATCAGGCAAAGCTTATTCGCATGCCGCTCGACAGCTTGCGCGTCCTCGGGCGCGGCACCGCTGGCGTGCGGCTGTTCAATGTCGGTGACAACGAACATGTCGTTGGCGCTGCCAAAATTGACGAAAGCGACGAAGACGATGGGGACGTGGTTGCGTCGAATGATGTCGCTACACCGGAAGGGAATGATGAAATATGACAACCGCGACTGTGATTGGAATTGTGCTCGCGGCCGCCGCGCCAACTGTGCCTGCGTCTGCGCCCAATGATTATGCCCTTGACCAGAATTGGCTATGCCGGCCCGATCGCCGGGATGCGTGCAGCACACCCAGCCTCGATGTCACTGAAGTCGCGCCTGATGGCACACGCACCGTTCGCGGAGTGCCCCGCGCAACCGCGCCTGCGGCCGATTGCTTTTATGTCTATCCAACCTTGTCTTACGATCCGGGCGGCAACAGCGATATGGTCGCCAATGACGAGGAACGCCGCGTTGTCGAAGCACAGTTTGCACGTTTTGGCACCGTATGCCGGACCTTTGCCCCCATATACCGGCAATCAACTTTAAGCTGGCTTCGGTCTAACATGACGGGCAATCCGATCCCGATGGATCCGGAACTGCGCTATAACGATGTGCGCGACGCGTGGCGACATTATATGGCAGTTGACAATAAGGGCCGCCCCTTTGTTTTGGTCGGCCATTCGCAAGGGTCAGGCTTGCTCAAGCGCCTGATCGCCGAAGAAATCGAAGGCAAGCCAGTCGCGCGACAGATGCTGTCGGCCATGCTCGCTGGAACTAATGTCGCTGTGCCGAAGGGTAAAGACCAAGGCGGTGATCTAAAATCGACGCCCGTGTGCCGGAAGGCCGGGCAAACCAGCTGCGTCATTGCGTGGACCAGCTTTCGCGAAACCGATCCACCGCCTGCTAACAGCCGCTTTGGCCGCGTTCCTGATGCCGCGCAAGAATCCGTCTGTGCCAATCCCGCTGCACTTTCCGGCGGAATGGCGTTGGTACATGCCCGCTTTCCTGCAAGCGCAGGTATTGGCGATCTCGTCGCTGCCAGCCCACGCTGGACTCGCGACAACGCGCCCTTCACAACGCCGAGCGTTGCGGTGCCCGGGCTATATGCGGCGCAATGTGTGACCGTCAACGGTGCCAACGTGCTGTCAGTCCGCATCAACGCTGATCCCGCCGACCCGCGCATCGACGACGTCGGCGGCGATGTCCGTTTTGGTGCCTTTGTTGCCAAGGATTGGGGATTGCACCTGATCGACGTATCGCTGGTAATGCAGGATATGGTTGATCTGGTTCCCGTGCAGCTCTCCGCATGGAAAGCGCGCGGCGGTAAATGAAGGTCCCGCCGTTAGGATCAGAATACAGCTTTGGATGAAGTCTGCAATTTTGCGCTGCGTTGACAGCAGCAGACATATAAGAATGATACCAATAAAAAACGCCGCCAGTGCTTGCACTGACGGCGCTTTTTATGATCATGTCTCGCTTATGCGTAACGAACCGTTGTGCGCGTGCGGCGGCGCATGGCTCCGCCAAGAATGCCAAAGCCGCTGATCATCGTCATCCAGCTGGCTGGTTCCGGAACAGCAGCAATAGTCGCGGAGAAGGTCAGATCCTGCGATCCGTTCACAACCTGCGCAAATGACAATTCATCAAGATTGGAGCCCAGAGCGCGGCCAGTAATCGCCCTGCCCAAGCTTGGGTTTGCATTTGATACTCCACAAGCGCCACCGCCAAATGGGTTGCACGACGATACGCTGGCTGAGCCTGTGCCGGTGGTGTAATATGTGCTGAGGAATGCGACATAATTCTTGCCGCCCGTCAGAACAACGCCGGTTGGATTGAAATCGATCAGACCCGAGGGTTAGACACGGAGCTGCTCCGCCAAATCTCCGCACCTGGGGTAAATGTCGTGGTGAGCGGGCCGTTCAAATTGTAAAGGATGGCTTGCACCGACGTCAATGTCGATCCACCCAGAAGCGTGAACTGAAGATTAGTCAAGTTGCCTGTCGTTGTAACACCAAAGCTCTCCCCAATGAAGACGGTTTGGCAGGCCCCACCTTGATATGGCCAGCCACACAGTGGCGCAACGCTTGAGCCGCCGTTCGGATTGCTGATCACTTCGGCGTGCGCCGATGCAGCCCCAAAGCTAATAATGGCGGCGGCTGCGAGAATAAACTTTTTCATAAAAATCGGTTCCTTAGACATCGTTGCAAAAGGGCTCCCAAAATCATTGTTTGGGCGCCCATATCCCTACAAAATGCTATCGGAAAATGACGTGTCGCCCACCCCGAAGCGTCATCGCTCTTGCAGGTACAGATGACGTCTCAGTGACGAATTAACGACGTTTTAACTATGTTTTCATGCGCGCAGATATGGCGTTTTATTTGAAGGAGATACGGATAAATTTTTTTTATCGATCAAGCGGCCAATTTTGACCACCGCAGACAGTAAACGTTTGCAACGTAGGATATTATTTGAGAGAATCATTGCGCTGGCCGAAAACTGGCGGCGTTCTTTCTCAGTTTTAAGAGGTTGAACCAACGTCGGGCGCGCACCACGCTGCCATCGGTATTTTCAGCACGTTCATATAGCAACGCCGGATCGATTTAGGTGTGACCTTAGCGTGACTTTCCAAATTCAGTCACGTTCCTCGCCAAGCGGGAAATGCCCGCGCTTAACTAAAGTCTGCGCCACGCCCACCGCAATCATCAGCACTCCGAAATAATAGAGATACCAGATGGCGATACCGCTCCATTCCGAATCCGCCAATGGACCAAGCTCTGCAAAGATCAGCAGGTCCGATATGACGAACAGGATCGCGCCAATGCCAACGCGGTAGCGGGGAAAATTGCTGCTCCAAGCCATCGCGGCCATTGCGGCAACGATGACGCTATACGCCGCAACCTGCATGCCCTCGCCGCGGTCGGCGGGCAGCGAATAGGCGATGACAGGCGTCGCCAGCAATATCGTCACCGCGAGCAATTTCTGGCTGAAAACCGGGCTCACGCGGCGATGGCGGAAAAAAATGGTGATCGCCACCAGATGTCCGATGGCAAAAGCAATGGCCCCTGCAACCATGCTGAGTTCGATAAGGCCATCGCCGAGCGCGTAAAACGCCAGCATCGTCGCCAGCAGGACAAATTCGCCCTGATGGTGGCGGCGCAAAGCGAAAGGCACAAGCAGGCCGACGGCTGCCATTTTCCAGATCATTGCAAACAGCCCGCCATCCAGCGGCAGGAACAGCCAGGTCGCAGGGAAGCTTATCCCGGCAAGCAGACTGCCCAGCAAATATGGTCGTTTATGCGCGAGATCCTGCCCCATATTCTGGTGCATCGTTCAAACAACTGCGCAAGACAAGCGGAATATAGCCAATCATGCTGTCTGCGGTGAGGCCGGGTCCGCCGCGCACGCCGATATCGCCGTGGAGATACGCACCAATGGCGGCCGCTTCAAAGGCGGCAATGCCTTGCGCCATCAGGCCGCAGATAAGCCCGGTGAGCACGTCACCCGACCCCGCGGTCGCCAGCCAGGGCGATGCATGCCGGTTCACCAAAGTGCGTCCATCGGGCGCTGCTATCCAGGTCTCGGGGCCTTTCAACAGAATGACACATTGCGCTTGTTCCGCCGCGCGCCGGGCGGCGTTCTGCGGATTATCTGTGGCTATATCGGGAAAGATGCGGCCAAATTCCCCCAGATGCGGTGTCATGACGTCAGTAATGCGAACCGCGGAAAACAGCGCATTTCGCTCATCTGTGAAGGCAGTTAAGGCATCCGCGTCCAGGACAACGGGGATGTCGCTGGCAAGCAAGCGGAGGACAGCTTCGCGCACAGCTGCGCCAACACCCGCGCCGGGTCCAATGGCAAGCGCGGACACGCGGCTATCCAGAAATGCACATGCCGCGTCGGCCTCACGCAACATGATCGCAGTGACTTGGGCAGCATGCTCGGCCAGTGCATCCTTGCTTCCGACGATGGTGACCAGCCCGGCACCGACCGCCAAGGCAGCCTGCGCCGAAAGCCGCGAGGCCCCGGTAAGCAAGGGTGGCCCGCTCCAGACCATGGCATGGCCGCGGCTATATTTGTGCGCGTCGACAGCTGGCGGAACGAGTGTCGGCCGCAAGATCGTTCTGGCGCCGGTGGCGTTAAGGTGAAATCCCATAACCCATCTTGGCGCTTTTACCTGTGCAGCGCCAAAGATTTTTGATAGCCGCGCCAGCATGAGCAAAAATTTCGATGTCCAGATTATCGGTGGTGGCCTTGCAGGATGCGAGGCGGCATGGCAGCTAGCCCAGCGCGGCGTGCGTGTAAGACTTTCGGAAATGCGGGGATCTGGCGATATGACGCCAGCGCATCAGACCGATGGCCTCGCCGAACTGGTGTGCTCCAACAGCTTTCGATCGGACGACGCCGAAAACAACGCCGTTGGCCTTTTGCATCAGGAAATGCGCGATCTTGGCTCGCTCATCATGCAAGCCGCTGAAGTCGCCAAGGTGCCTGCGGGATCAGCGCTCGCGGTTGATCGCGATGTTTTCTCAGAAACGGTTACAAAGCATCTGGAAAATAAAGAAAATATTGAAATCGTAAGAGAACGGGTGGATTCCATTCCTGCGGGCCGCCCGGTCATTATTGCAACTGGTCCGCTGACGGCAACCAATCTGGCCCAAAGTATCATGGCCAAAACAGGAGAGGACCGCCTCGCCTTTTTCGACGCAATTGCGCCGATCGTCTATCATGACAGCATCGATATGGATATCGCCTGGTACGCCTCACGCTGGGACAAAGGCGAAGGCAAGGATTACATCAATTGCCCGATGAACGAAGCACAATATCGTGCGTTTCACCAAGGTCTGCTCGAATCTGACAAGTCGGAGTTCAAGGAGTGGGAGACGAACACCCCGTATTTTGAAGGCTGCATGCCCATTGAGGTTATGGCGTCACGCGGTCTTGATACGCTGCGTTTTGGACCGATGAAGCCCGTCGGCCTCGATAACCCCCGCACCGGGCGCTGGGCGCACGCCGTGGTACAATTGCGGCAGGACAACAAGCAGGGCACGCTATGGAACATGGTCGGATTTCAGACGAAGATGAAGCACGGTGCGCAGGTCGAGTTGCTGCGGACGATACCGGGTTTGGAAAAGGCCGAGTTTGCACGGCTGGGCGGCCTGCACCGCAACACGTTCATTCGCTCCCCCATATTGCTTGACCGACAGTTGCGCCTGAAGTCAGCGCCGCATATTCGCTTTGCCGGACAGATCACTGGCTGCGAGGGCTATGTGGAAAGCAGTGCGGTTGGCCTGATGGCTGGCATCATGACCGCAGCGGAGCTTGCGGGTCGCGATGTCACACCACCGCCGTCAACAACCGCGCTAGGTGCGCTGCTCGGCCACATCACCGGCGA
>JANMJX010000220.1:0-7206 GCA_031371575.1 Sphingomonadales bacterium | reverse complement strand
GCTGGACGGCGTCGAGGCAAATTTCTTCAGCGGACCGAACATCAACAAGTCGGTTATCGGCGACAACAATATGCCCAAGGCTTCGCCCGGACGATGGTCAGCACGCTGCCCACCCGTGAGCAAGCTTGGCCGCATAATATCAAGGCGTTGAAAGCCGATGTTGCGAAGTCCTCGCTCCATTTCCGCCTTGGTTTTGAGATAGAAGTTGCTGCTGCCTGGCACGGCGCCAACCGACGATACCGTGATGAAATGCCCCGCCCCTGCTTGGTAACTGGCCTGTGCAAAGGCAAGAACAAGGTCGCGGTCAACTGCCCGGAACGCATCGCGCGACCCTGCAGTGCGTATCGTTGTCCCCAGGCAGGAAATGGCGACATCGGCCTTGATGCCCTCCACGACGGCAGGCCAATCGGTGCTTGGCGCAATATGCTCCTGAATCAGAGGGTTTGACGCAGCGGAAGGACGACGCAGAACCAGATGGACCTCAAATCCGTCCCGCGCCAGAAATTCCGCCGCTTGCCATCCGACCAAGCCCGAGCCACCGGCAAGGACGATCTTGCGCGTCATGCCGGGCCTCCGCAGATTTCGCGGTGCCGGTCCGTGGCGTAACGATCCGTCATGCCAGCCAGAAAGTCGCCGATATGGCGGCTGCGTTCTGGCTCCTGCTCGGGCAAAGTCTCGCGCCATTCGGGCGGCAGCAGGCCAATGTCATTTCGATAGGCTGAAAACAGATCGCCCACGATCTTCGTCGCCTCGGCTGCGGCGGCATTTTGGGTCGGGTGGTGATAGAGCTTTTCATACATGAACGCCTTCAACTGGCGTTCGCGGGCCGTCATCTCGTCGGAAAAACCGCTAATCATCACGCCTGCCTTTCGGATATCATTGGTTTCTTTGATCCCGAGCGCATTTATTCGAGCGCGCGTCGAGTCAATCACGTCATTGACCATCACGCCAATCTGCTCGCGCGTCAGTTCGCCAATCAGCCTGCGCGGGCGCACGTCGGGATAGCGGGCCAAGATGGCTTCCCAGCGCTCGGCTACAAAAGGCAGTTCAATCAGCTGGTCAATGTCCAGCAACCCGGCCCTGATGCCATCGTCAATGTCATGATTGTCATAAGCGATGTCGTCGCTGATCGCCGCAACCTGCGCCTCAAGCGACGGCCAGTCGGTCAAATTCAGATCAAAGGCCGCATTTACCTCCGCCAGCGCCCATCCCGGCTTCGCGACAGGACCGTTATGCTTTGCAAGGCCCTCCAGCAATTCCCAGCTGAGATTCAGGCCTGGCCAGGAAGGATATGGCGATTCCAGCAGGGTCAAAGTGCGCAAGGTCTGGGCATTATGGTCGAAGCCGCCAAAGGGCTTCATGGCGTCCTCAAGCGCATCTTCGCCTGCATGGCCAAAGGGTGGATGCCCAATGTCATGGGCAAGGCACAACGCCTCGGTCAAGTCCTCGTTCAGGCCCAAAGCGCGCGCGATGGTCCGGCCGATCTGCGCAACCTCAAGACTGTGAGTCAGGCGGACGCGGTAATGATCGCCATCGGGCGAAATGAACACCTGCGTCTTGTGGCGCAGGCGGCGAAATGCGATCGAATGGATGATCCTGTCGCGGTCGCGCTGGAAGATATCGCGCGGCCCGCGAATGTCGCGAACTGGCTCGGCATGGAGCCTGCCACGGCTGCGGTCAGGATGCGAGGCATAAGGGGCAAGTTGCGACATCGCGCGCTTATGCCGCCAAGCTGCGTTGACGGGAAGCCGCTATTTCACCTTCAACTGAGTCACGGGAATGCCGATCTCGCTTTTCCACATGAAACTGTCACCGCCGGCTTTCTTGAAATCGCCATCCCATTTCTTCGCGGCTTTCTGGTCGGCAAAGGGCCCGATCAACAGCCGGTCGGTCCTGCCCCATGGCGTAGTCCAACCATTTTTGCCCTTGAACAATTCAGGATATTTCTTGGCGAATTTCTTGAAATCGAACCCAAGCGCGCCGGCATCGCCAGCGGCGACCTGAACCCAGAACCGAGCTGGATTGTCCTTTTCGGCTTTCGCCTTGGCTGCGATCTTCGGATCCACCTTGGCCGCCTTGGGATCTGCCTTCGCTGCAGTCTTTGGATCGACTTTGGCATTTTTTGCAGCGTCTGATGTAGCGGGTTTGGCTACAATCGCCTTTCGCAGCATTTTCAAATCTACCGGAACTTCGGCGCGCTGCTGCTCGCTCGCTGGAATTTGAATGGAGCCGACAATGGCCCCCAAATCAAAGCCGGAAGATGCCGCGCGCACCGCGACGGGCGCTGGCGCAGACATTTGCGGCTGAGGCTGAGGCTGGGACAGGACGGGTGTGGACACAGTCTGAGTTGCAACGACATTGGTGGCCACATTCGTCTGCGAGACTGGCGGGCCAGTCAGGACAGGCAATGGCGTAATGACGCCCATCGGGGACGAAGACGCGCTAGGCGACAAGACCGATCGTGTGGTTACCGGCGCGATGGCGCTCTGGTCGCGCGGACCGATAGGCGAGGTCGATACAACAGCAGTTTGCCGGGGCGGTGTGACTTGCGGGTTAATGGACTGCGGCGATGGCACGCGCACCAACGGCCTTGCGGTTTCGGGCACGGGCAAGACATTGGTCTTGGCACTGGTAATGCGCGAGGACTGTGCGTCTTCCACCTTAGCGCGCGCTGAGGCGGTGCCAAGCCGCGCGGTGTCGGTCTTGGGCAGCTTCTGTGACTCGGGGATATTGGCGACTGCTACCTGAACTTCGGCGCGTTCGCGTGCCCTCCTGTCGCGCTTGCTTTCAGGCTTTTGCGCCGCCTTTGAGTCACGCGACTTTCCGGCCTTTGGACCAAGCGGTTCGCCTGACGGAATTAGCCGGTTTTCGGATGATGCAATGCTGGTCTGCGGCAAGGTCGCCGCAATGCTGCGCACCTGTTCGCTGTCCCGACCAACATATTGGCTGGTCGGGAAATGGCCCAAATGGATGGCTGCCGCCTGCTGCGCGCCGGTCAGATTGGGCATGAGGCGGAAGAAGCGTTCCATGCGTTGCGCTGATGACGCGTCCATGAAACCCTGCGCCACTTTTGTGGATTCGCGCAGATCGCCGCGCGCTGCCAGAATGAATGCGCGTGCGCGCCAGGCGGCGGCATTTTTGCGCTGAAGCAACGGGACGAGCATCGCATCTGCCTGTTCCTTTTGCCCCGCGAGGGATAGGGAAACAGCTTGCCTTATGACCAGATCGTCGGAGGTTGCTGCGGTTCGCGCAAGATTATAATCCTGCTGCGCCCGACCGAAATTGCCAAGTAGATCAAACGCCAAAGCGCGGTCTGCCGCTATCGACCGCTCGGTTGCGCCGAGGCGGACGGCATCATCGAACAGGCGAAGCGCTTCGAACGGATTTTCTGTCCGCACCGTGGCGCTTGCTAGGCCGGAGACGATGCGGCTATTGCGCGGACGAAGGGCATTGGCGCGGGTGAAAAAATTAAGGGCGGCATTTGCATCGCCCAGTTGAAGCGCAGCGTTGCCCGCATCCGCCAGCGCATCGGCATCGCTTGGGCTGAACGAAATCCGCCGCATCGCAGAGCGCAATTCGACAGCGCCAGCGGGTTCCGCAGAGACGGGTACAACGGCGGGTGCTTGCCTGTCCAGCGCATCGAGCGCGCTTTCGTCAACAGCCTGCGCATACGCAGCGGACGAAAAAGCCAAGGTGCACAACAGGCCCGCAGTGCGTAACATTTTCACATTCATGCGCCTCAAATGGCGGGTCCGCCGCCGGTCGCAAAGCGCGATTGCACGATGCTCCGACAAACGGTTGTCTAAAAAAGGCGAAATGACTTTGTGCCCAGTTCCTGCGGTTTAGGAGTTGTTCTGCCTGTCCAGGAAGCGCGGCATATTGATGGGGCTTGGGCTTTCAGCTTCCTTGGCATTATCATCGTCCGACCGCGAAAGGCCGCGGGAAAGATTGGACATGCGCTCAAACAAGGTGCCGCCGGTCGGAATACGCGGTGCAGCACGTTCAGGGGCTTCAGTCACGTCAACTGGAGCAGGCGCCGTTGTTTCGTCTGCTTCATCCTCGGATTCTGCCGGGCTGGTCAATTCCAGTGCATTAGCATTTTCCCAAGAATTCGATGACTCCGTGGCAGCATCTGCGGCAGACGCCTCGACGCCTTCGGCATCGGTATCTGTAGCCTCAAAATCGCTGCCCAAGACCAGGCTGTCATCTTCAGCTTCCGACGCGGTTTCGGCAGACAAGTCTGCCGCTTCGGTTGGCGCGGCCGTTGCAGGTTCAAACAAAGACGTGGATGCCGACGACATGTTCACCACTGGCTGCGGTGCCGGACGGTTGAACGAGAATGGCGTGCGTGATTGCGATGCAGGCGAGGCCGTGAGCCCCTCATTGTCGATACCGGTTGCGACAACCGAAACCCGGATCTTGCCATTCAGATTTTCATTGAATGCCGAACCCCAGATGATGTTGGCATCGGGATCAACCAGTTCACGGATATGGTTTGCTGCTTCGTCGACTTCCATCAGGCGCATGTCTTCACCACCTGTGATAGAGACGATAACGCCCTTTGCACCCTGCATCGACACGCCGTCGAGCAACGGGTTGGCTATTGCCTTTTCCGCAGCTTCCAAAGCGCGGCCGTCGCCTTCGGCTTCGCCAGTGCCCATCATGGCCTTGCCCATTTCGTGCATGACCGAACGAACGTCAGCAAAATCGAGGTTGATAAGGCCAGGCATAACCATCAGGTCGGTGATGCCACGGACGCCTTGCTGCAACACTTCATCGGCCAGCTGGAAAGCTTCCTTGAAGGTCGTGTTGGGATTGGCGACAAGAAACAAATTCTGGTTCGGAATGACAATCAGGGTATCGACATGCTGTTGCAGTTCGGTGATGCCGGAATCCGCAGAACGCATACGGCGCGAACCTTCGAACAGGAACGGCTTGGTTACGACACCCACCGTCAGAATGTTCATCTCGCGCGCAGCCTGCGCAATAACGGGCGCAGCGCCAGTTCCGGTGCCACCGCCCATACCAGCCGCGATGAAGCACATATGGCATCCCGCCAAAGCCGCTTTCACCTGCTCGATGGTTTCTTCTGCAGCAGCGCGACCAACTTCAGGCCGTGAACCTGCACCAAGACCCTGCGTGATTTCTGGGCCAAGCTGAATGCGATATTCTGCTGGTGAAGCGTTCAATGCCTGCGCATCGGTGTTGGCAACAACGAAATCGACGCCTTCAACCTTTGCAGCAATCATATTGGCAACAGCGTTACCGCCAGCGCCACCAACACCAATAACAGCGATTTTCGGCTTCAACTCGTCAACCACTGGTGGACCGATATTGATGCTCATAATTTTATCCCCCTAGCCATCCCGGCTTGTTCGAAATTTTCACGACTGTGACACAAAAGGACACGGCGCACACTTAAAAATTAACCCTTTTGCACAGTTTTCTGTCAAAAATTCTCACGAACAGCCCGTTTTATACGTTCAATCAAACTTGGCATGGTTCCGCCCAACTGTTCGCCCCGCAAATCATAGCCTGATTTCATGTCGAGCCGTTCCGATGCGGCGTAATGAATCAACCCGACAAGCGTGGAAAATGCCGGACCGGAGTGCGCTTCAGGGATGCTGGCAAGCCCTGACGGACGGCCAATACGGACGGTCCGCCCAAGCGCGCTTTGCATATGTTCGGCAATGCCCTTCAATTCCGCGCCACCGCCGGTAAGCACCACCTGATGGCCGGAAGGCCCCGAAAATCCGAGCGACTTCAGCGCCTGCGCAATATTGCCCACAATATTGTCGACGCGCTGGCAGACCACGGCATTCAACTGCGCCTTGGTGATGCGTGGAGCCTGATTGCCAGGCTCATTGCCATTTTCATCGGGGCCAATGTCGAGCACTTCCTGATGGTCACGCGGGCTGGTCAACGCTGATCCATGAAAGCATTTGAGCCGCTCGGCCTGCGCACGGCGAATGCCAAAGACCGACGCTATGTCATCGGTAATGTCCGATGCGCCTTTCTGGATCGTCTCTAGGCCAACCAGCATCCCGCCGATGAATACCGACACATTGGTCACCGCAGCGCCAAATTCGACCAGCGCCACGCCCAATTCGCGCTCTTCGGAGGTCAGGCAGGCAAGACCAGTTGCAACGGGGCCAACCACCAGCGATTCCACGTCGAGATGCGCCGCACGGACGGCCATGTCCATGTTGCGCACGGGCGACGGGTCGGCCAGAATGACATGGACGTCGACGCCAAGCCGCCCGGCATGCAGGCCAATGGGGTTGGCGACACCACCCACGCCATCAAGCGCATATAAAGTGGGTTGGATATGCAGCGCGATTTTGCCGCCCGTCTGGATATTGGCGCGTCCAGCCTGCAAAAGCTCGTCTACATCCTCTTGCGTGATACGGTCGCCGCCGAGCTCGATTTCGACAGGGCCAAGCATGCTGTCGAGGCCACCGGACGACATGCCGACCCAGACCCGGTCAATGTTCAGTCCGGCAATGCGCTCGGCCTGTTCGACGGCATGGCGCACCGAAAGCTCGGCCTGCTCAACATCGGCAATGCAGCCGCGGGTAACGCCCCGGCTTTCGCGTTGTCCTGTACCCAATACCAGCAATTCGCCGCTGTCGGTAAGGCCAGCAATCAACGCCGAAACCTTGGACGAGCCAATGTCGATGGCGGATATCAGCTTTTCAACGCGTGCCGCTTTCATACCGTTTTGCCATTTGTTTTGGAGGTAATTTCATTGCTTTCAACTTTTGCCGGTTCCGCCCTTGGCGCCTTGCGGAAATACGCCCGGTCTGGATCGCGCAGGTCAAAATGGATGAGGTCGCGGCCAAGCAAACGGTGCACACCATCCATCCGCGCAAAGTTCAGCAATGCTTTTGCCGCCGCTGCCTCGCCCTCGGGCAGGGCCAGTGTCTCTCCGGTCTCGAACTGCAGATCCCAACGCCGGTTGCCAACCCAGGTTGCACCTGAAACCTGTGCCTTCAACGCCGAAGCCTGATCAAGCAGAGCATTGAGCGCGACTGTTTGCCGGTTGGCGTCAGTACCGTTCAACGTTGGCAATTCGCCCCCTTCGCCGGCTCGGACATTTTGCAGAACAATTCCGTCCGCATCGATAAGCGAATATTTGCCGTCGCGCTGCCAAATGGCGGCGGGCTTGCGCTCAATGATCTCAACCGCCAGCGTATCGGGCAAGCG
>JANMJX010000209.1:0-15647 GCA_031371575.1 Sphingomonadales bacterium | reverse complement strand
CAATCAGTGCGGGGCCGCGGTTACACGCAGCCCCGCATTTATGCCTACTTCTCCGGCGTCAGCTTCGCGCCGTTTTCCACATTTTCGTTGAAGCTCGCGACGACCGAGTCGACGATCATCTGAATCTCTTCAGATGCAAATTTATCGGCTTCCGACTGGCTTGAGCCATAAGAACGTTCGGACTTAACCAGTATCTCTTTATAGGCTGCGCGCTCGGTCGGGCATGCCGCGTCAGAGGTTTTGATAAAATCGCTTGGGCTCGCTTTTTCGGCAACCGCACTGTTGTGCGTTTCTATCAGGCAATTGTTGAAAGCCTTCCGCGCAGAATCCATCGCATCACCCTTCATGGTAGCCATGCTGAGCAGTGCAGTTGCAATTATGGTAATCATTTTTCAAATCCCCAAAAGTTCATCCATCCCGGTTCTGCGACCGGTGAGGAAATCGTTTACACCCTCACAACGGGGCAATCAATGCGCCATGCTGCAATGCCGGATTTGTAGCTTAATCGACGACTTTGCCGCCCTTGATCACGGCGTCAACGGATTCCAGTTCGCGTACATTGGCCAATGGATCGCCGTCTACCGCAATGATATCGGCAAAACGGCCAACTGCGATCGCGCCCACATCCTTCTCGCGGCCAAGCGCTTCAGCTGCGTTCCGGGTTGCCGCCTGAATGGCCTCGAGCGGGGTCATACCATATTGCACCATGATCTTGAATTGACCGCCTACAAGGCCGTGCGGCATCACGCCAGCATCGGAACCAAACACCATGCGCACGCCAGCCTTGTGTGCCTTACGGAAATTGTCGCGCTGGATCTGGGCGACTTCGCGGTCTTTGCGCAAATTATCCTCGAGCACACCATTTTTGGCGCCTTCAGCCTGCGTATAGTCGGTGTTGTAGACATCCATAGAGAACCAGACCGGACGGACACGCGCGACAGCGAGCTTAATTCCTTCGTCATCGACAAGGCTTGCATGCTCGATCGTGTCGATGCCAGCCTTGATTGCGGCCTTGATCCCATCTCCGCCATGCGCATGGGCGGCAACGCGTAGGCCCCATTGATGCGCCTCATCGGCAATAACGCGCAATTCGCGCTCTGAAAGCTGTTGCTGGCCAGGCTCAGTATTGCGGGAGAATACGCCACCGGTAGCGCACACCTTGATGACCTCAGCGCCATATTTGCGCTGGCGGCGAACCTGGTAGCGCAATTCATCCTCGCTATCCGCAATGCCTTCCTCTTTGTTGGCCTTTTCAAGACTTGGCGGCAAGAAAGTGGAATCACAATGGCCACCGGTTGCACCAAGCGCATAGCCTGCCGGCACAATGCGTGGCCCTACGGCATAGCCATTTTCAATTGCCTGTTTCAGGCCGATGTCGTTGCGATTGCTCGAGCCAACATTGCGGACAGTGGTAAACCCGGCCGACAGCATGTCATGCGCTGCCTTCACGGCGGTCATGCCCCAAAAGCTGTCGGTGAATTCCAACCCGCGATAGCCGGCAATGTCGGCGGGGCTATCCAGATGGACATGCATGTCGATCAGGCCGGGAAGCAAGGTCTTGCCCGACATATCGATATGCGTGACGTCGCTGCCCCATTTGACAGTTCGGGCGTCAGCAATGCCGGTAATACGGCCATCTTCGCCCACGAATACGGCAGGAAAGTCGACAGTTTTGCCGGTCAGGACGTCGACCATTTTGTCTGCGGTAATGACGGTATTCTTTGCGGATGCGGGCGCAGTAACCGCCGCCAGCGCCATCGCCAAAAGGCCGGCATTTTTTGGAAAGTTGAGGCTATGTCCCATTTACTTGCTCCCCGTAGACTCGTTAGGATACCGCGATGACAAAATACTGTCCTGTAGGACAGCAAAAACGTACGGATTTAAATCAGGGTGCTAATACGGACGGAAACTTGGCCTGTTTCTGTTGCTCGCGGTAGGAAATGAAAGCACCTGCGAATAAGGCAAAAGATGCGCCGAGCATCCACCCACCAATAACGTCCGTCGGCCAATGCACGCCTAACAAGATGCGGGATAGACCCGTCAGCAATATCATAACTGCAGCGGCCAATTGCCACGCCGGGTGGCGCGCCTGCGGCACCAGCATGATGAACAATATATAGACCACCGCTGCATTGTTGGAATGGCCGCTCGGGAAGGCCGGGCTGCTGATCGGGTCAAGCTGCGGAACCAGATCCGGGCGGATTCGCGCGAATAATGACTTCATGACGTCAGATGTGAATGCCGATACCAGCGTGGTTATCCCCATCGCGAGCGCAGCGCCCCATCCCCACCACCGCCAAAGGGCCGCAGTGAGAATGCCAACCATGATGTAACGTTGAAGGCCGCCGCCAATCCAGCTGATACCTTGCATGAGCAGGATCAGCCAATCAGGTGAAACCCCGCGGCGTAAATTCAGCGCATCGGACACGGCAACATCAAAGCCACGGAATTGGCCAGCATCGACCGCAAAACCCAATGCAATGACGAGCGCGAAAAGCAGAAGCGCCGCCGTTAACAGACGTGTCGGTAAGGTCACATGTGGATCATCTTGCCATATGCGCCGAGCACGCTTTCGTGCATCATTTCGCTCAATGTCGGGTGCGGGAAAACGGTGTGCATGAAATCTGCCTCGACCAGCTCAGCGGTTTTGCCGATGGTATAGCCTTGAATGAGCTCGGTGACCTCGGCGCCAACCATATGCGCGCCCAGCAGTTCGCCAGTTTTGGCGTCGAAGACGGTTTTGATAAAGCCTTCCGCCTCGCCGAGCGCGATGGCCTTGCCATTGCCGATGAACGGGAAGTTACCAACCTTGACGTCATATCCCTGCTCCTTCGCCTTGGCCTCCGTAAGTCCAACGCTCGCAACTTGCGGATGGCAATAGGTGCATCCAGGGATGTTCTTTGGGTCCATGGCATGCGGATGACCACCAGCAATCGTCTCGGCAGCAATCACGCCTTCATGGCTTGCCTTGTGTGCAAGCCATGGTGGCGCAGTGATGTCGCCAATCGCCCACAGGCCAGGCACGTTGGTGCGGCAGCTTGGATCGGTTTTCAGGAAACCACGATCCATTTCGACACCCAATGCCTCAAGCCCGATATTTTCGGTGTTGGGCAGTATGCCGATGGCGACGATGCAATGGGTGAATTCGGACGCGACGACTTTGCCATCCTTGTCCTTGATGGACGCGGACACGCCCTTCGCTGTGGCTTTCAGGCTTTCCACACCTGCCCCGGTCATGATATGCATGCCCTGTTTTTTCAATGCCTTCTCGAGGAAAGTTGATACATCTGCGTCTTCAACCGGCACGATACGGTCAAGCATTTCGACTACAGTCACGTCAGCGCCCATGTCGTTATAGAAGCTTGCAAATTCGATGCCGATTGCACCGGAACCAATAACGAGCAGTTTCTTCGGCATTTCAGGTGGCACCATCGCATGGCGATAGGTCCAGATCCGTTTTCCGTCAGCGGGCGCAAAGGGCAAGTCACGGGCCCGTGCGCCGGTCGCGACGATGATATTCGTCGCGGTCAGTTCCTCGGTCTTGCCATCTTTGGTGACGGAAAGCTTGTTGGCTGCGAGCAACTTGCCCTCGCCCATATGCACCGTGATCTTGTTCTTCTTCATCAGATGCGTGACGCCCTGATTGAGCTGCTTTGCCACGCCACGCGAGCGCTTGACGACAGCATCGATGTCCGCGCTGATATTGGCCGCAGTCAGGCCGTAATCTCCGGCATGCTGCATATAATGATAGATTTCCGCCGAACGCAGGAGCGCCTTGGTCGGGATGCACCCCCAGTTGAGGCAAATTCCGCCGAGCAACTCCCGTTCGATAATTGCAGTCTTTAGGCCAAGCTGCGCGGCGCGGATGGCGGCAACATAGCCACCCGGGCCGGAGCCAAGAACAATGAGGTCATAGTCAGCCATATTATGCCACCAACCCCAGTGGCTTCTCCACCAGTTGCTTGAAGACCTTCATCAACTCGGCGCCGTCTGCGCCGTCGATGGCGCGGTGGTCGAATGATCCGGTGACACTCATCACTGTGGCGATGGCAAGGGCATCGTCAACGATATACGGCCGCTTCTCACCCGCGCCGACGGCAAGGATCATGCCCTGAGGTGGATTGATGACCGCATCAAACTGTTTGATGCCCATCATGCCCATATTGGAGATCGACGCTGTGCCTCCCTGATATTCATGGGGCTGCAACTTGCCCTCCTTCGCTCGGGCAGCGAGCTCACCAATCTCGGTGGCGATTTTCGACAGCGACTTGTTTGCTGCGTCGGTAACGATGGGCGTAATCAGACCGGTAGGCACGGACACAGCGACACTGATGTCGACGCGGCTATACTGCAGCATATTATCGCCGGCAAAGCTGACATTGCATTTGGGCACCTGTATCAGCGCGAGCGCAAGAGCCTTCACCAGCATGTCATTGACCGAAAGCTTGATTCCACGTGCTTCCAGCGAGGCATTGAGTTCGCCGCGCAGCTTGAGCAAGGCGTCAAGCCGGACATCGACCGTCAGGTAAATATGCGGAACGGACTGTTTGGACTCGGTCAGGCGGCGCGCGATGGTTTTGCGCATGTTGCTGAGCTTGATAACGTCATGCGGGATGTCGGTTTCGATAGCTGCTGCCGCCGCAGGAGATGGTGAAGAGGGCGCGGTCGGAGCAGGATGCGCCGCGGTTGATGCAGACTTGCCAGCGACGGCTTCAACGTCAGCTTTCACGATGCGGCCATTGGGGCCTGTGCCGGTGACGCCTGAAAGATCGATGTCTGAATTGGCTGCGATGCGCTTGGCAAGCGGGCTCGCTTTCACGCGGTCACCAGAGCTGTGCGATACCGGCATTGGCACAGATTTGAGCGCTACTGGAGCAGGATCAGCCGCTGGGCTGGCGACATCGCTCTTTGACTGGGGTACAGCTCCAGGCTCAGCCGTTGGTGCCGCCTCGTCGTCCTCGCCCTGAATTATGGCTATAACTGCACCCACCTTCACACCATCGGTACCCTCGGCAACCCTCAGTTCAGTTACCACGCCTTCGTCGATGGCTTCAAACTCCATGGTCGCCTTGTCGGTCTCAATCTCAGCCAGCAAATCGCCAGACGAGACGCTGTCGCCGACCTTAACAAGCCATTTGGAGAGCGTGCCTTCTTCCATCGTTGGGGAAAGTGCAGGCATTTTGAGTTCGATGGGCATCGGGTATGGCCTTTTTTGGTCGCTATTTGCAATAAGCGCATAGCCAAGCTTTCCCCAGCGTCAAGCGCGATAAGGTTGCCAAGCATTCAATTTTCGCGCAGGCTATACGAATTCATAAAGGCTGGCCACAAGGACCAAGCCGGGGGGAGTGCATGCGTACATATCTGGTGGTCATCGACGAAACCGAGGAGGCACGTCTTGCATTGCGCTTTGCGTCGCGCCGCGCGGCCAAGACCGGCGGCGCCGTGCATATATTGGCGCTGGTGGAGCCTGCCGATTTTGTCGCATGGGGCGGCGTTCAGGCGACAATGGAAGAGGAAGCGCGCGACCGTGCCGAGTTGTTGGTAACCGCGGCTGCGGGGTCGATCTTTGATGAACTGGGCGTGCGGCCCGCGATCACGGTAAAGCCAGGCGAGGCCATCGATGTGGTGAAGGATATGCTGGAGGAGCATCCCGGAATTGCGGCGCTGGTACTGGGTGCCGCTGCGCAAGGCGCTCCTGGACCGTTGATTGCCCACTTTACCGGGGTAAATGCGGGGACATTGCCCTGCCCAGTGATGGTGATCCCAGGCTCGCTCACAGACGCGCAACTGGACGAATTGAGCTAGGTTCACGCAACGTCTTCTTCCGGATGGCGCTAGTTTTTCTCTACTAGCGCTTCTTTCCCTGATGACGCATGTTTCCAGGGCGACCCCGTTTCCCCGCATCATATTTCCCGGCCTTGGGCTTACCCTTATGCTTGAAGCGGTCCGGAGAATAGCTGCCGCCCTCGGGCAGTTCGAACCGTAGCGAGCCTGATATCGGATTGGCCTCCGCCAGACGCAGCTCGAGCCGCATACCCGGACGATATTCCTGCCGGGTTTTCTCGCCAATCAGCGTCTGGCTCGCCTCGTCATAATGGAAATAATCTTTTCCAAGAGTTGATACGGGGACTAAGCCATCGCCGCCAACACCTTCAACTGTCGCAAAAAATCCGAAATTCTGAACACCGGTAATGCGTGCCTGCACAATCTGGCCAACCTGCGCAGAGAGAAATGCGGCGATGTAGCGATCGGTCGTCTCGCGTTCTGCCTCCATCGCGCGGCGCTCGGTGCGGCTAATGGCTTCTGAAGTCGCGGGCAGCCGCATGATGGCGGCCTCGGTCAGGCCAGTGGTTGCCTCGACTTCTTTCAGCTTTGGCTTGGGCATCTCCAGACCATATGCGCTCACCAATGCACGGTGCACGATCAGATCGGCATAACGGCGGATCGGCGAGGTAAAATGTGCGTAGCTGCCAAGCGACAAGCCGAAATGGCCCACATTTGTCGGGCCATAATAAGCCTGTGTCTGGCTACGCAGGACAGCCTCCATGATTTGCGGGCGCACTTCCTCGTCGATAACTTTTTCGAGAATAGAATTGAACGTTTCAGGTTTAATGACCTGACCGAGCGCAAAGTCGATTTCGAACGTTTTGAGATATTCCTTGAGCGCGACAAGCTTCTCGCGGCTTGGCGGTTCGTGGGCCCGGTATATCAATGAGGATTTCTTGGCCTCAAGCGCCTTGGCCGCGGCGACATTGGCAGCGATCATGAAATCCTCGACCAATCGATGTGCCTCGAGCTGTTCCCGGACCGCAACGCCTGTGACACGGCCTTGGTCATCCAGCGTGATACGCTTTTCCGGCAGATTAAGCTCAAGTGGCCCACGCTTGTGCCGTGCCAGCGCCAGAAGCCGCCAGCACGCCCACAAGGGCTTGAGCGCGGTTTCGAGCAGAGGATTTTCAATCGTTCCGTCAATGGCAGCCTGGGCATCCGGATAGGGAATATTGGCGGCAATCCTGGCGACAGCACGGGTAAAACGCCATGACGTCACTTGGCCAGTCTTTCCAATCGCGAGGTGGCAGGCGAGTACGGCGCGATCCTCCCCTGCCCGCAGCGAGCACTTGTCTGATGATAACGCATGCGGAAGCATGGGCACCACGAGGTCGGGAAAATACACGCTGTTCCCGCGCTTCGATGCTTCATGGTCGAGTGCACTGCCCGGACGGACATAATAACTGACATCGGCAATTGCGACGATCGCATCAAAGCCCCCGGTTTCGGCATTGGGCGTGGCCCAGATGGCGTCATCGAAATCGCGCGCGTCACGCGGATCAATGGCGATGATGGGCAAATGGCGCAGGTCTTCACGATGATCGTCGGTCACCGGCAATTCGCGCACCCGTTCGGCTTCGCGTTCCACCACTTCGGGCATTTCAAATGGAATGCCATATTTGTGAATGGCAATGAGGCTGAAGCTTTTCGGTGCAAATGGGTCGCCAAGCACTTGCGTGACGCGCGCAGATTTCTTGTGCGCATTACCTGTCAGTTCCGCGAGAACCAGTTCGCCTGCCTTGGCGTCACCCACATCGCCAATCTGGGTGTCAAAACGTGATTTCTTATCGACCGATTTCAGCCAGAACGGGCCATTTTCACCGCCCTCGACAACGCCCAATATTTGCTCGCTGCCCTTCGCGAGCTTTTTCATGACATGCGCTACCCAGCCATTGCCGCGTTCTTCGGTACGCGCCAATATCCGCTCGCCAATGCCCAAAGCACCGCGTTTTCCTTTGGCCTCAATGACACGTATCTTTGGGATCGCAATGCCATCGCCTTCCCAATGTTCGGGTACGGCGACCGCTTGATCACCGTCAATCGCAACAATCCTGAGGACGGTGACCTTTGGCACTCCGCCCATTTTGTGAAAGGCACGGCCAGGGGCCATGTCGATTAGGCCCTCGTCGGTCATGTCCTTCAACAACGCCTTGAGCGCAATCTTCTCATTTCCGCGTAGACCGAACTCGCGTGCGATCTCCCGTTTGCCCGCGGGCTCCCTCGACGTATTGATGAACGCCATGATTTGCTCGCGTGAAGGAAGTCCCTCAAATTGCGCATTTTTGGTCATAAGTCAGCTATTCCAGTTTTAAGCGCATCACGAACAGGCATTTGAAGAGCGCTAATATGTCCGTCCGATGATGATATGTTCTACCGCAGGTTCGCCAGTGAAGAAACAATCACCATCGGCAGGCGCTGCATCGATTGGACTGTTGCGCATTGTCAGTTTAAGCGCCTTGAGCTCAGCGACGATCTTGTCGAGTGCGGCGCCGGTTGGGCGCGCCCATTGCACTTCGACCCAGCCAGCAAAACCGGCTTCATCGCCCGCAAAATGGCTGGAAAGGTCAGTGACGTCCCGGCGGATATTGGCGTCGAGACGCGCCTTGGCTTCCGCATAAAGACCTGTCTGGATGTTCTCCAGCAAAGTTGCAGCTGAAGCGACGAACTCCGCGCGCGGGGTAAAAGCCGTCGCGAGCTTTCCGTCTTCCTTGTACAACCGGTCACGCCGCAGAACGGCAGCTTTGCCTTCACCCATGTCGCGTGGGCCGACTTCGACGATGATTGGCGCGCCTTTTTTGACCCAGGCCCAGCGCTTGTTGGACGCCTTTGCTGCCTTGGTATCCAGCAAGACCCGCAATGGCTCTCCAAAAGCGCTCAACGCCAACAAATCGGTGCGCAGGCTGCGGCAATATTCAAGCACGGCTTCGTCTTCGTCATTATCGCGCAACATGGGAATGATGACAATCTGGTGTGGCGCGATCTGCGGTGGGCAACGCAGGCCATCATCATCGCCATGCGTCATGATAACGCCGCCAATCATGCGCGTAGAGACACCCCAGCTTGTTGTATGGGCAAACTGCTGATTGCCTTCCTTGTCCTGATATTTGATTCCCGAGGCTTCGGCAAAGCCCGTGCCGAGATAATGCGACGTTCCGGCCTGCAACGCCTTGCCATCCTGCATCATCGCCTCGATGCTGTATGTTGCGACGGCGCCGGGAAAGCGCTCATTCTCGGGCTTCTCTCCAGCCACCACGGGCATGGCGAGCGGACCTTCGGCAAAGGCGCGATACATTTCGAGCGCGCGCATCGTTTCCTGCATCGCATCCTCGCGGTCGATATGGGCGGTATGCCCTTCCTGCCAGAGGAATTCGCTCGTGCGCAGAAACATGCGTGTGCGCATTTCCCAACGCACGACATTCGCCCACTGGTTGACCATCAAGGGCAAGTCGCGCCAGCTTTGTACCCACCGGCTCATCGCAGCACCGATGACTGTTTCGGATGTCGGCCGAACTACCAGCGGCTCTTCCAACTTTGATGATGGATCGGGAACAAGCTTGCCCTGCCCATCGCTCACCAGGCGATGATGCGTCACCACCGCCATTTCCTTTGCAAAACCCTCGACGTGATCGGCTTCTTTTTCGAAAAAGGACAATGGGATAAACAACGGAAAATAGCAGTTTTCCACGCCGGCAGCTTTAATCTCGGCATCCATCAGTTTCTGGATGCGTTCCCACATGCCGTAACCCCAGGGCCTGATAACCATACAGCCGCGTACACCGGACTCCTCGGCCAGATCCGCTTCCGAGATCACCTCTTGATACCAGCCCGCAAAATTTTGAGCGCGCTTGACGCTTAAAGCATGTTTTATCAATGTACTACCTGTGATTTTGAAGAAATGATGTCAGCGATTAACCCGCCATTTTATCAATTTTGGCCTGCAGTGCAGCAATCTGGCTCTTCAGATCCGCGATTGTTTCATCGCGCTCGGGCTTCTTGCCGGTTAGATTGGCAAGGTTAGGCATCAATGCCTCGCGCGCCGTGCGCATGAATTCAATATTCTGCTTTGCAAGATGGCCAAACGGACCAGAGGTAATGGCGGTTTCAATTGCCTCCTGAACTTGCCGCTGGTTCTTGCGGAAATTGTCCATCGAGCTCTCTAGGAACTGCGGAACCATGCCTTGCATGGAATCGCCGTACATGGAAATCAGTTGCTTGAGGAATCCTACCGGCAGCATCTGTTGACCGCCATTTTCCTCATCCATGATGATTTGTGTCAGGACGCCATGCGTGATGTCATCATTGGATTTTGCGTCGACTACTTTAAAGTCAATGTCCTTACGCGTCAGCTCCGCAAGGAAGTCCAGCGTGATATATTTGGACGAGTGGGTATTATAGAGGCGCCGATTGGCGTATTTTTTGATGATGATCGGGCCATCACCGTCTCTGCTGGCTGCGCGTGCCATATTTATCCTTCCGGGAGTGATGGCGAGGCAATAGCACCAAGCCATAGTGCACTGCAACATCGCTTAGGGTCTGACGGTGCGAACTGATTCGGATCTGCCATCATATTCCATAAAAAATGTCATTGTGCTTCGAACAACAAAGGTTTGTCATGATAAGTCAAAGTGAACCATCTTGCGGTCTAGTTGTGGAACAAAACAAACTGTTCAAGAAATAGTAAGAATTACGCAAATGATTGCATCAGCATACTGACTAATTCATTGACTCGTAAGCCACTAAATATACGTAAAAATAATTCACTATTAAGCAAAATTACCGTATGTGGCTTCGCAGCAACATTTGCCAAGAATCGTTATTTTAAATCTCCGTGCTATTGCGGATGGATAATCGGTAGGCTCTACTCATTACATCGAGGTCGGCACGGGTTCGCCGTCACTCTGCATTTCAGGTTAAAAATCACCATAGCTGGGGAACGTTTTAATGAATAAATCACGGTTGCTCATTGCTGGATCTGTTACAAGTCTTGCGTTTTTTAGCGCATTGCCAGCCTACTCACAGACGACGCCAACTGACAATACGCCACAAACTGAGTCGATCGCCGACGCTGAAGCGGATGATGCGGCAGGCCCCATTTTGGTGACAGGATCGCGCATCGCGAGGCCAAATCTAGAGTCGACTGTTCCAATTACTTCGATTCAAGGTGAAGAGCTTTTTGAAAACGGACAGGTTTCGCTTGGTGACGCACTAAACGAACTACCTGCTTTGCGATCAACCTTCAGCCAAGCTAACTCGACTCGGTTTCTGGGAACTGCTGGTCTAAACCTGTTGGACCTTCGCGGGCTTGGTACGCAACGCACACTCGTTCTGGTTAATGGCCGTCGACATGTTGCCTCAGATGTCCTGAATAATGGTGTATCTCCCGATACAAACACGTTTCCGAGTGATCTGATTGATCGTGTAGATGTCATCACCGGCGGTAGTTCTGCCATTTATGGTTCGGATGCGATTGCAGGCGTTGTGAACTTTGTTCTCAAGCGCAATTTCCAGGGCCTCCAACTGCGCGGTCAAGCCGGCGTAAGCACATATGGCGACGCGGGCTCTTATTTCCTAAGCGCAACGGCGGGAACAAACTTTGCAGACGGGCGTGGAAACATCGCTATCAGCGCTGAGTATGCCCGCCAGGAACAGTATTTTGGCGCTGGCCGTCCTTTCCTTGGCCAGACCAACGGCTTTGTAACTGTCGACACTGACCCCGCCGGCTTGACTGGCGGCTCCGATGGCGTTCCAGATACTATCTTTTTCCGTAATATCCGTAACTCGGGTCTCACCAACGAGGGTGTCGTTCGTTTTGGCGGAAACGCCTTTCTAAACGGTGGGACAGATCCGACGGGTGCTTTTTACAACGTTCCATATACGTTTTTAGCCGACGGCACTTTGGTGCCCATTACTGGTCTTCGCGTTGGGCTGGGTCCAAACGGATCATTCATTGGCGGCAACGGTGAAAATTTCCGTGGTGGTGACCAGTTCCAGCTGTCTCCTGCGCTTGACCGGTACCAAGTCAACGTTTTGGGCCATTTCGCCATCTCAGATGCATTTGAGCCGTTCTTTGAAGCAAAATATTCGCGCACTGACGTAATTGGAAGCGGAAGTAGCGGTCCTGCATTCATTACAGGCACGACGCTCGGCGACAGCCGCGAACGGCCTCGTCTCGATAACCCTTATTTATCTATCCAAGCTCGTGACTTGATTATAGCGCAACTCGATTTGGCCAATGGCACTGCGCCACCTCCCACCTTGG
Source organism: Sphingomonadales bacterium (assembly GCA_031371575.1). Taxonomy (GTDB): domain Bacteria; phylum Pseudomonadota; class Alphaproteobacteria; order Sphingomonadales; family Sphingomonadaceae; genus Sphingorhabdus_B. Next base: position 3,559 of record JANMJX010000209.1, on the reverse strand, counting down.
CCACGCGGTTCTCGTTGCGTGAGAATTTGCTCGGCCTAGGTGTTCGGAATGAACGCTTTAAGCGCGAAACATATCGTGGGGTCGTTGGCGTTCGTGGCACTTTCAACGATGATTGGAATTACGAAGTATCCGCTAACTACGGCGTTTTCAAAGAGCAGAACAACGTTCTTGGAAATTTAAATGTGCAGCGTTTCCTATTAGCCATCGATGCCGTTCGGGACCCGGTTTCTGGCCAGATCGTGTGTAACTCCACGATTAACCCTGCTGCCAGGATCGATTATGTTGGCGATGCCGCCATTTTGGCAAACGATGTTGCTGCGTGTACGCCAATCAACCCTTTTGGCGGTCAGTTCACGCAGGCCCAACGCAATTATGTACTGGCTGACACCATTGCTTCAGGCAAGTTAACGCAATTGGACATCGGGGGTTTTGTTTCGGGTGACTTAAGTCAGTTGTTTGAACTGCCAGGTGGCCCAATAGGATTTGCAATTGGCGCAGAATACCGTCGTGAAACCAACTTCTACACGCAGGACCCGTTGGTTTCTTCGGGCTATACTTTCTATAACGCTATCCCGACATTTAACCCTCCAGCGTTCGAAGTGAAGGAAGCTTATGGCGAGGTTCGCATTCCAATATTGAAGGATGTTCCTTTTATTCAGGAATTTACGCTTAGCGGTGCTGGCCGGGTTGCGAAATATAAGCGAGGAGCGGGTACCGTTTACAGCTACAACGGTGGTGTGGATTACTCACCGTTTTCCGGACTTCGCTTGCGGGCAAATTATGGTCGCGCCGTGCGAGCGCCTAACCTTGGCGAATTGTTCAGTGTTCCCGGTCAAAACTTCGCGACGGTCGGTGACCCTTGTTCTGCCCGTAACCTGTCTAACGGTACTGCTAACCGGGCTGCCAACTGTAAAGCCGCCGGCGCACCGACGGGTTATGATTTTGTTTACTCACAATCCTTGGAAATTGTCAGCGGGGGCAATCCCAACCTGAGTGAAGAAACTTCGGATTCTTATACAGTAGGCGGCGTGTTCCAGCCTGAATTTATTCCGGGCTTATCAATTTCGGCAGACTATTTTGATATACGGGTTAATCGTGCAATTGCGGCGGTTGATGCGCAGACCATCATCAACCAATGCTACGATCTGACAGATTTGAATAACCAGTTCTGTGCTTTGTTTCAGCGGAACACTGCTGCTGCAGGTCCTGCCGGCGAAATACCGTTCCAGATTTTGGAAGGCAGCCTGCTGCAGTCGTCGCTTAACTTCTCGGCACTCACATCGCGTGGCATCGACGTCGAAGTGAACTATTCGCGTGAATTTGCAGGTTTCGGCACTTTCAGCACACGCTTAAATTATACCCACACTTTTGAGCGGGATACATTCCAAGATCCCACCCAACCTGGGTTCATTTCCCGTGTGCGGTTGGGCTTGGGCGATCCTGCGGATGAATTCTCGTTGCGTAACAGTTTGAAATTGGGATCGGTCGTTCTCGGCTATGATCTTCGGTACATCGGACGGCAGTTGAATGTTGGTTACACCTCCATTTACCCGCTGAATGGCAATCCACCACAAAACACGGATGCATCGGAAACCAATTTTACGCCGTCGGTATTCTACCATGACATTCGGGCATCTGTTGATATTGATAAAAAGTTCAATTTTTACGGTGGCGTGAACAACTTGCTTAATCGCGTACCACCTTTGGGACTAAGCGGTATTGGTGGCGGAAGTGCCATTTACGACAACCGTGGTCGATTCTTCTACGTAGGTTTCAAAGCCGAGTATTGATCGACGATAAGCGATGAAATTGAACGGGCCGGATAATCTTCCGGCCCCTTCAGTTCCCCACTTCGTCTGGCCATTGAAGGTTTGGCGAAGTTCGCGTGCCATATGATACGTTCATAGATATCATCTGCCTAAAAGGCAGCAATACCAGGTGCGCTGACACATTGGTAAGATTGCTTGGTCGATGATCTGCCGATTCGATTGATCCTCGAAACATTATTTCAAAATTTACCCGCCCCAGCGGAACTTTTGAATGGGTAGCGCTGTTTTTGTTGGGCAGGGTATAAAAAAATTTTTGCCTTGGTATCGTTTGCGGACGTGATCTATTTTTGTCTCGACGTCCCCCTATATGCTTATAATGTTGCAATTATTCTGTTCTTTTTAGCATATTAATTCAAAAAATAAAAATTACAGCTGTTCGCCCAATGTGTCTTCACGGCAACATTGTGTTGTGGATTTGCAATTTTCTAATGGGGGGGATTGCACATCTGGGATGTGTGCGCTTTACCCGCGAATTAATGCCAAATTAACAAAAACAAGCTGGGGAGCTGTTTGATGAAGAAATCACGTTTTTTAATTGCTGGATCCGCGATCGGCCTTGCACTGTTGAGTGCTTCGCCATCTTACGCTCAGGATGCGGCTGATACCAAGGCGCCATCGGGTGAAGAAACCGCAACTGCTGAAGCGGAAGGCAACACTATAACCGTGACGGGTTCACGCATTAGACGCCCTAACGATACGTCCACAATTCCAGTCACCACAATCGTGGGCGAACAGTTTTTTCAGCAAGGCCAGACAAGTGTCGGCGACACGTTGAACGACTTGCCGCAACTGCGCAGCACTTTTGCCCAGCAGAACCCAGGTCTAGGTATCGGCATCGCCGGTTTGAACCTTTTGGATTTGCGCGGACTTGGCACCTCACGTACGCTGGTGTTGGTGAACGGCCGTCGCCACGTTGCCGCCGATATTTTGGTTAACGCCGTTTCGGTCGATACCAACACAATCCCTAACGATCTCATTGAGCGGGTCGATATCGTCACCGGCGGCAACTCGGCGGTTTACGGATCAGATGCTATTGCCGGTGTGGTCAACTTCGTTCTGCGTAACAGCTATGATGGCTTGCAGATCCGTGCGCAGGCTGGCGTTGCTGAAAAAGGTTTTGGCGGCAACCAGTATGTTTCGGCAATGTATGGTAAGAATTTTGCAGATGGTCGCGGCAATGTGACATTCCATGGCGAGTATGCGCGGACTGACCGCGTGTTTGCATCGGACGTGCCTGCTTTCCGTACCAATGAGAATTTCCTCGTCATTGATGCCGACGGCGGTGCAGGGCTTGTAAACGGTGGCGACGGTTTCGTTGATCGTAACTTCTTCACCAATATCAGCAGCACGACAATTCACTACAACAGCTTGGTTCCAATCAACCAACGCAACATTCCAAATGCTGGCCTTTGCGGTAACGCAACGACCGCAAATAATGGTGCGCCGAACACAGCTGGCGCAGCTTTCAACTGCACCTACTTCTTCTCGGACGCTGGTCGGCTTACGCAACAGACCGGTACGCGTTTTGGTACCGGCATCAACAGCTCAATCGTAAACAGCAACGGCCAAACAGGTCGCGAAGGCAAAACTGTTTCCGTATTGCCATTTACAGAGCGCTACAATTTCAACTTCCTGGGACGGTTCGAATTTAGCCCAGCGGCTGAGGTATTTGTTGAAGCCAAATGGAACCGCGTGAACGCGCTAGGCAACAATGCCGGCCCATCGTTCAA
>JANMJX010000161.1:0-3420 GCA_031371575.1 Sphingomonadales bacterium | reverse complement strand
GTTGGCATCAATAAGGCCGGATGCAGCGGCAAGGATATGCGGTGTGCTGCGGTAATTCTGCTCGAGTTTGATGGTTTTTGCGCCGGGAAAGTCTTTTTCAAACCGCAATATGTTTGCAACTTCGGCCCCGCGCCAGGAATAGATGCTTTGGTCATCATCGCCAACGCAGCAGATATTCTTGCGCTTCTGGGCAAGCAATCGCAGCCACAAATATTGAACGGCATTGGTATCCTGATACTCGTCGACCAGAATATATTTAAACTGTGTCTGATATTTTTCGAGGATGTCGCGGTTGTTTTTAAGCAGGTTCAAACCATGCAACAACAGATCACCGAAATCGCATGCGTTCAGCGCGAGCAGGCGGGCCTGATAGAGCGTATACATCCGTTGTCCCTTGCCGTTGGCAAAGGCTTCATTATCTGCGGCATCAAGATCGGCCGGTGATTTGCCCGCATTTTTCCATTTGTCGAGCAAACCCGCAAGTCCGCGAGCAGGAAACCGCTTTTCGTCCAAGTCTTCGGATTGAATGAGTTGTTTTAACAAGCGTATCTGGTCATCTGTGTCGATGATTGTGAAATTGCTTTGTAAACCTATCACTTCCGCATGTCTGCGCAGCAATTTTGCGCCGATGCTGTGAAAGGTGCCAAGCCAAGGCATTCCTTCAACTGCAGAGCCCACCATGGCGCCAATGCGCTCGCGCATTTCGCGCGCAGCCTTATTGGTGAAGGTGACCGCAAGAATTTCTGATGGCCAGGCAAGACGGGTATATAATATTTGCGCCATCCGCGCTGTGAGTGCCGCCGTTTTGCCTGTGCCCGCGCCCGCAAGCAGCAACACCGGCCCGTCGGTCGTCAGCACCGCCTCACGCTGCGGTGCGTTCAATCCTCGCAGCCATGGCGGTTCCAATTCTGAAGGGTCGGTCTGGACCTGAATATCTGACATAAGGCGAACAGTTAGGGAACGCAGCGACGAACCGCAAGCGCTGTTCGGCGAGTCGGCGGAACTAATCGCCGGCAGCGTCATTTTGCTTTGCGTCCATCAGAGGAGAGACATCATGCGTAAGACCTTATTATTTGGTGCCGCAGCATTGATCGGTATCATCGGAACTGACCCCGCCTTTTGCCTTCAGAACGGAATGCCGGTGGCCACGCAACCACAACCCGGTGAGGCGCCCGCACCCGAGGGTCCAGCCGTTCCGCCCGTCGATGAACCGATGCGGCCTGCGCCACCTATTGCAAAGCCATTGCCGCCTGAAATGCCACCCGTCGCGGGTGAGGGTCGAAACATGCCTGCATCACCTAATGATGGCACCAGCATGGGCAGCTCAAACGCGCCAGCCGGACCAATGGCCACCCCTCCATCTTCAAATGATCAACAAGCCATCAGTGGCGGGACTACCGACGCCATGATGACGCCGCAACCGTCGACCAAGGCATATCCGTTATGTTCGCGGACCATTCAGGATAGCTGCCGGAATCCAGGCGAAGGTCCCAAAACAGCGAAAAAGCCCCGCCGCTAAAATTATGCAGGGCGCAACAAAGTGATCCGCGCCTTGCCCACGTTGCGCACCGTGTCGATGTTGAACCCTTTGACATCGATCTCTTCTTTGATGCTGGTTTCGACGCTGATCCATGCGGATGGCGCGAACCAGCCAAAGCGGACAAGCTTGTCCAAGGCGACAGCGCCCGCGCCGCTTAGGTAGGGCGGGTCCATGAGAACAATATCGGCTGGTTTGATCGCTGTGCCGAGCGACATTACGGATGATTTGCGGACATCGCAAAGCTCCTTGGCACCCAGCTTGGTTATATTGGTGGCCAGCGCGTCAAGGGCAAGTTGGTCCTGCTCGACGAATGTGCAGTGCGCCGCACCGCGCGACAAAGCCTCAAGGCCAAGCGCACCCGAACCTGCAAAAAGGTCAAGTACGCGTAAGTCTTCGAAAGAGCCAAGGCGGCTAGTCAGCATCGAGAACAAGGTTTCGCGGGTGCGGTCGGCGGTCGGCCGCGTCGTGTCGCCTTTCGGCGCCACTAAGGGCCGCGAGCGCCACTGGCCCGATATGATCCGCATTACTTCAAGGTCTTTCGAAATTCGATGAGATCAACACGGCGCACTTCTCCCACTTGGCCTGGCGGAAGTTCGCCCAGGACAAAGGGTCCATAGCGCGTACGGATCAGACGGCTGACTTCAAGTCCAAGATGTTCCAGCACACGGCGGACTTCCCGGTTTTTTCCCTCGGTTAGCGTCATTTCGACCCAACCATTGCGCCCGGTGCGCCGTTCGAGATTCGCGTCGATCTTGCCATAGGTCACGCCGTCGATCTCAATGCCGTGGATAAGCTCTTCGAGCTGTTCCTGACTGACATCACCGAAGCAACGCGCCCGATAGGTCCGCTCGACCCCGGTCGATGGTAACTCCATCTGGCGTTTGAATTCGCCATCGTTGGTCAGAAGCAACAATCCCTCGGTGTTCAAATCCAGTCGCCCGATAGGCATCAGACGCGGCAGGTCCTTTGGCAGGACGTCATAAATGGTTTTGCGTCCACTGAAGTCGCGTTCAGCGGTGAGGCAGCCTTCTGGTTTGTGAAACATGTATAATTGCGTAGGCGCAGGTTGGCCTACTGCCTTACCATCGACCGCCACGCCATGCAGTGACTTCAGCAATGTTGCCGGTGTTTCGACTTTCTCATTGTTCAGCGTCACCCGGCCATCGGCAATCATCCGCTCGATCTCGCGGCGAGATGCCACGCCAGCGCGCGCCAGCAGCTTTGCGATGCGCTCTTCACCGTCCTTGCGCTCAAGCGCGCCTTTGCTGGGCGCTGCATTAGGGTTCGGTTTGCGCGACGGTTTGCTGTTCCAACGCAGACGCGGTGGCTTGACTGGACGGGTGGGAGCTTTGGAAGGAGGTTTAACCATGAAGCGGCTTTGACGCATGTTGCTTGAAAAGTCACTGGCCATTCAGGAAAATGCCGTTAGTCATCATCGCAATAATCTCGGAGGGGTCCGCATGTCAGTCGATTTAATGCGTTTTATCATTTTTGCCGGCATACTCCTCGCGCTGCCATTGATTGCGCTTACGGTGCCTGCATTCCGGCCATATTTGCGCAAAAATCCGGTGATTACATTCTTGCTGGGAATTTCCAGCGGATTCCCGCTGACGTTGCTGGTGGCGACGATGACATTCTGGTTGGCCAAAGTCGGGATCGATACCGCAACCATCGGCTTTGCTGTGGCACTCGGTATCCCGTACACAATAAAGTTCCTGTGGGCGCCTCTGGTCGACAAGTTGCATTTACCTTTGTTGACACGCATGTTCGGGCAGCGCCGCAGCTGGCTGTTTTTTGTCCAGGCGTTGCTGTTCGTGTCGATCTGGCAGTTGGGAGCAAGCAATCCGCAGCCTGGGGATATGGGTTTATTTGCCGTCTGG
>JANMJX010000137.1:0-7685 GCA_031371575.1 Sphingomonadales bacterium | reverse complement strand
CAGGCGGAAGCGCGTCTACTTGCCACCCGTTTGGCCAACGGGCCAACAGTGGCCTATGCGGTCATGCGCAAAAACATCCTGACCGCGCTTGAAAACTCCTATGCCGAACAGCTTCTGGCTGAAGCAGAGGGGCAACGCATTGCCGGCAGTTCCGCCGACGCGGTGGAAGGCACCATAGCTTTTGTCGAAAAGCGGAAAGCGGTCTTTACGGGGCAGTAAGAGGTTGGGGGCGAAGGCGTTTCAAAACCCCCGCCATTTAGACAGGCTCTTTTCAACATCCAAAGCTGGAACGAACTTAGAATTGCAAACTCGCCCCAACTGCCACAGTCGTCGCTTCCGGCCCTGCAAAACCCAATGTCCGGTTGGCATTAAGATTTAACCGCAGTTTTTTGGCGACCGCAAAAGATGCCGATGCGCCAAGCTCAGCCCATTCATCGCTCTGCGCTGACACGTTGCGGGCTGCAACTATGCGGCTTGTTGCGTTAGCGCCCGTGCCAGAGCGTGTGGAACTGCCGTTCGAGGTTGCTACAAAAGCAGCGGTGATGGCAAAGCTATGCGCCTGGTCCGTCCCAAACATTTTCTGCAGCGAAGCGCCTGCTGATCCGGTTACGCCATCCTCTTTAGATTTAACCGTCCGCGCGTCACCGTTTGGTAATATAATGAACCGACCAACATCCACCTTGTCATAATCGAGCGCGGCAAATGGCGCGATTGAGATGCTATCGGATAGCTCGAGTTCGTAGGTCAAAGCGCCGCCGATTGCAAAGCTGCTACCGTTGGTGTTAACTGTGACGCGGCCGCCGGGCAGCGTTTCGGCTTTAAACCGCCTTTGACCGAGCGAAGCATATCCGTCAAAGCTGACGTCGCCAAAGCTGCGCCCGCCGGCAAGCGTTACGGTTTCGCTGTTGACAGGAACCGCAGCCACAATTCCTTGAGTAACCGCACCATCAATCATCGAGATGCCAATCTGGATATAGCCCTGTTCAAAATCACGGGCGACCTGGATTGATGCAAAACGCGGGTCTTGATCGCCAGAATATAGCGTGACCCCGCTGTTCAATCCAATGCGCCAGCCATCCTCGGCGTGTGCTGCTGTACACGGTACCAGCGTTATAAGCGACAACATGATTGCTCTTGAATATTTCATACATAGCCTCCCCTAAGCGACCATCAGGACCGGTCACAGCCTCAACGCACATAGCGCTAAAAACCTTCGAAATTTTTTTAGAAGGATTTTTACGCCTCATTCGTATGATAGGCGAACTGCGTTTTTTTTCTGGTGATATCATGATGCAGCAGGCGGCCATTGTTGCCGGTGAAAGTGACGATGAACTGGTTGCGCGGATTGCTGCACGCGATCACGCTGCAATGCGTCGTGCCACGGAGCTATACGCGCAGATGGCATGGCGCGTTGCGTACCGGATGCTTGGCGACGCCAGTGAGGCGGAGGATATTGCCCAGGAATCGTTGCTGCGCCTGTGGAACCATGCAGACCGCTGGAAAGCAGGCAGCGCGGGCATTGCGCCTTGGCTGAAAAAGGTCACGGTGAACCAATGTCTCGACCGGCTGCGCCGCAAGCGCTTTGTTAGTAGCGAGGAGGCACCCGAGCGCGAAGACGAAGCTCCGCTCGCGGACCGCCAGATTGAATTAAGCGAAGTTGGATATGCGGTGAAGAACTGCATCGAAGCACTGCCCGACCGGCAGCGCGCCGCAGTAATTCTTACTTATTATGAAGAGCAGCAGAACAATAATGCTGCGGAAAGTTTGGACATGAAGTTAAAAGCCTTTGAATCGTTGCTGTTCCGCGCGCGTGCTTCGCTGAAGGACTGCGTCGAGCGCAAAGGCATATCAGGGGCACGATGATGGCTGAGCCTTTATTTACCCCAACTGTCCAAAAGGCGCTTGACGCCTACACAGTGCCGCCGGTCCCCCAGGGCTTTTCCGATCGTCTGATGGCGCGCATCGCGAACGGCGATACGGGCGTTGAAACCATGTCACTGGCAATACCTTCTGGACGCCCGCGCCGCTCAAATCCGTGGCGACGGAGCAGCCGGATAATGGGGTCGCTGGCGTTCCTGTCGCTTGCCACAGCCACGGCTGCAGCTACCGGCATTTTCGGCAAGCCTGTTTATGTGCCCGGTGTCAGCGAGGTGCTGGTCAAGGCCAAGATAGTCGAAGCACCCAAGCTGGAGCTGCCGCCGAAAATTCGAATGATTGCGGGCTCGGAACCGGCGCTGGCGCCGATGGCATCGCAACCCGAATTGCAGGGTAGCGCCGCGATCGTCGAGCGTGTGACCGAATTGCGTAACGATCCCGAAATTGCAAAACTCCCACCGCGCCAACGGTTAATAGCGGCAAGGCGCGAAGTGCGTGAAATGGTGCGCACGGGGCAAGCAAACCAGCAGGATGTCCGCGCGGCTGTCCGGGAGCTGGTCCAAAATGCTGATCCTGCGACAAAAGAAGCATGGCGCGCAGTGGCAACCGAACGGCGTACGGCGCGACGGGAAAGGATGCTGGAGCGCGATGCCGTGTTGCAAACAGACCCCCAAGCCTTGACCGCATCGCCCCCTGATGGATCAGAGCGCGCAACAGCTGAAGCTGAATTACCGAAGGTTGAATCGGATAAGCAGAGCCCCGAAGCCGTTGTTGCGCCGCGCGAACGCCTTCGTACAACTACCGTTGAGCAGCGTGCAGCCTTGCGTGCTGCCCTTCGCGAAAGGCGGCAGCTCCGCCTGCAACGTGCTGGCCAGTAACCAGGAATATCTGCGAAGGGTTTTATGCCGTTGTTCGTTTGGGCTTCAGGAGCAGGAAATTCACCCCCCTGCCACTTGAGGAGAATGAACATGAAATATTTTATTGCCTTTCCACTGGCTGCAATGGCTTTAACAATGGCTGCCAACGCAGAGACGAAAACAACGACGGTTGAAAAGCCAAAAGGTACAGCAACGCGCACCGTAACGCGCGATGGCGGCAATTTGAATGTCGATGCCAGCGTCACGCGCGCTAGCGATGGTGCCACCGCCACGCGGCAGCGTGAGCGCACCAAAACGGAAACCGGTGTTAGTGGTAGCGGCTCGCAAACCGGCTTTGATGGCAAGACCCGCTCTTACGAATATGATCGGGTCAAGACCGAGGATGGATTCACCACGACGGGTTCCGCGACTGATCGGCAAGGCCGCGAATATGCGTATGACGCCTTTGGCCGCAAGACAGAAAACGGCCGAGAGAGTGAGCGTAACGTCACGCGCGACGGCCAACAGGTATATAATCGTAAAGCCAGCGCCTCCAATGTTGATGGCCAAATCAAGCGTGACGTTGCAGTCGTGCGCGACTCAAGCTTCCGCCCTGGAAATCTGCGTCCCCAGCGTTCAGCTAAGGCCCCACGTCGCGGCCGCAACTGAACCAACCTCTTGCTGCGCGCAATCACATGATGGATTGCGCGCAGCATGTTTCCTTTGAACTAGTTCAGAGAACGCGCAGAGACATTTGAGGCGGACAATAGATGATATGCCGTTTTTTTGTTGCGTCAGTTACGCCTCACATAGTGCTAACAGCTGGTCTGCGCACGCGCCCCAGCCTTCTGCAAAACCCATTTCCATATGTCGGTTGCAATCTGCCTCGGTCCAGTGGCGACATATGGCGGTATACAGTGTGCCATCGCCCTCCGCCTCGACGGACCAGATACCGATCATGAAGGGTCCCGCTGGCCTAAGGTCGCCGACAATTGCATCGGTGAAGGCAAAGCGCCGCCCTTCATCCCATGCCAGCACGGTTCCGGGATGCGGATGCACTTCACCCTCGGGGCCGTACATCGTGCAAGTCGATGCGCCGCCCGGACGTCGTTCAAGTTGCTCGAACTCGGCACGCCATGGTTTGGGACACCACCATTCGTCGATATGATTGGCCATCACATCCCAAGCCTTTTCGGGCCGTGCGGCGATATAACGGGCAACCGATAGCTCCCAGCCATTTTCTGCAGTTGGAGTCATTTTGCTCTCCTCTTTTTTAATCCCTATCTGTGTGGCCAAGCGTCCAGTAATGCCGATAAGGCCTGCCGCCATCGACGGCGCGCGCTACGGATGGGCGGGCAAGTGCGTGGGCTCGGTAGGCTTTCACCCCTGGGCAGTCATCGGGAATAGGGTGCACCCAGTCGGCGTAGAATAAAGCAGGCGCACCCGCGCAATCGGCCAGCGTGAAGTCGCTGCCGCACGCCCAGCTATTTTCGGGCAGCTTGTCCTCCAGCCAGCGATAGATCGTCGACAATGCACCCTTCGCCCGGGCGATCCGCATTGGATCCGGCTTTTCGGTTATGAAAGGCAAATGCTCGCCAACAACCGCCTGCATGTTTGCCATCACATGATTGTCAAACACCCGGTCCATGAAGCGAACGTCGAGGGCGTCCGCCGGATCGGCGGGGATCAGGCGCTTCGTGTCCGGATAGGCCAGATCGAGATGCTCTATCAGGATCGAGCTTTCGATAAGGATCTTGTCACCGTCCTCGAGCACCGGGAATTTATTAGGCGGCCAGATTTGCGAAAGTCGCCTACCATTTTCCTGATTTGCGGCGAAATCATCTTCGACGCTTTGCAGGGTAAAGGGCAGATCCTTTTCGTACAGCGCGATCAGCGCTTTCCACGTGTAAGAGGAAAACGGGTGGCCATGCAGGATCATTGTCATGCTGCCACGGCTGCTTCAATCTTCGCCACATCGATCTTGTGCATCGTCATCATCGCCTCGAAAGCGCGTCTGGCAACCTCGCCACCCGCTGCCATGGCCCGGGTGAGCACGCGAGGAGTAATCTGCCAGCTGACCCCCCATTTGTCTTTACACCAGCCGCACATATTTTCCGCGCCGCCGTTACCAACGATGGCATTCCAGTATCGATCAGTCTCGGCCTGATCGTCGGTTGCGATCTGAAATGAGAAGGCTTCACTTTGCTTGAAACCGGTGCCGCCGTTTAGCCCGAGACAGGGGATGCCGCATACGGTGAACTCGACCGTGAGCACAGCGCCCATTTTGCCGCTAGGGAAGTCGCTTGGCGCGGTGTGGATGGCGGTCAACCGGCTCTCGGGAAAGGTCGCAGCGTAAAAGTTTGCCGCAGCCTCGGCATCCGTCTCATACCAGATGCAGATCGTGTTCTTGGCAGTCATCGGTCATATTCCTTTTTCCGGTCGTCCCGCGCCTTTCCCGTCTTCTGTTATTGCTTCGGTTTTACAAAACGGAAGGCGAACTGGTCGGTCCTTCCGCGGATGGCGGGATCAAAGACAATTTTGCCATGATCGTCAGCGGTGTTCACCAGCAGCTTGCTCTCACCGTCAAAAACGAAACCGGCTGCAAGCACTTCGGCCTTCAATGCTTCGGCATCTATCCGGTGAAGCGTGTCGACGTCACGCAATCCAGATCCAGCGGTGGCGCTGTGGTCAACTATGACATAATGTCCGCCAGGCTTCAGCGCCTTGAACACAGCGCTGTTTATGAAAGCAGCGGTGCCGGCGGGTAGCTTGGCGCTTTTCAGGTCATGATAATTCTGTGCAGTCCAGACTAGGTCGACCGAGTTGTCGGCCCCAACTTCGCTCAGGCCTCTGATTGCCGCCTCGACATTCTTATAGGCAGGTTCTGCGGCCAGTGCCGTAATCCCGGTTCCCATCTTGGGATATTGCGCAGCATATTCCCTGGCGACGAGCGCAACGACCTTGCCATTGGGGCCCACGGCTTGCGAGAAAATGCGGGTGAAATAGCCGCTGCCCGGAAGCATATCGACCACTGTCTGGCCCGGGTTAATCATGGCGAATTTGACCATCTCCGCTGGCTTGCGGGACGCGTCCCGCGCCACATCCTCGGCCGGGCGGTTTGCTTCACTAAGTTTGAATTCCTGCGCTGGAGCTTTTGCGTAAGCAGCGCCGAACGATGCTGAGGTCAGCGCGAGCGCCGCCAATATCTGTACTTTTGCTTTCATTTTCTCTCTCCTCAATTTCGTGAACCTACCAGTCCAAAAGGTGCGCCTTGTGGATCCATGCCGACCATGCTGAAGTCACCACCGGGAATTGCGATCGGCGCTTGCAAGATCGTTCCGCCTTTGGCTGCGATTGTTGCAGATGCCGCATCGATATCAGGCACGCGGAAATAATAAATCCACATCGGGACCGGCATATCGGGCATTTTGGGCATGACCGCACCCAGCGCAAAACGGCCCTCTGCATCCTTCAGAAATTGGTATTTACCCAGCGGTCCCATGTCCATTTCGCCATCCTGCACCCATCCGAACAGCTTGCCGTAGAAAGCCTTTGATGCCTCCGGATCGGTGCTGGAAAGCTCGTTCCACGCGCAGTGGCCTGTTATCGGCTCAGTGGCGGCAAAGCTGTTGCTTTCCGCATCGGGCCGGTCGGCGGGCGGCGTCGGTTTCATGATATAGAAGATGACGCCCTGCGGATCGGCGATGAAAGCCATACGCCCGATCCCGGCGATATCCCAAGGCGCCATGTGAACCGATCCCCCCGCATCGGTAACAATATCCACCATCGCATCGACATCATCGACCAATATATATCCTGCCCAGCAAGGCCGCGCGCCGCCCGACTGCATGTCAGCAGCCAACGGCAACAGCCCCGCTACAGGACCGTCCGATGCGGAAATCATCCTGTAATCAATGTCGCCGCCTGGGTTTGTCTCGATATTCCAGCCAACAACTGAGGCGTAAAAATCGCGTGCCCCTTCCGCATCATTGGTCATCAGTTCGTACCAGATGAAATCGCCATGTCTGTTTGCCATGATTGCGCTTCTATTTGACCATTTCCACCACTGGCGCGAAGCCGCCGAAGATCATCCGCTTGCCGTCGAACGGCATGGGATTTTTCGCTGGATCCATGCGCGGGTCAGCCTTGGCCGTATCGTTCATCCATTCGGTCATTGTCGCCATGGCAGCGTCGCGTGTTGTTTTGTCGGGCCATTCGATCCAGCTGAACAACACCGCTTCGTCGGCCTCTGCCTTGACTGCCATGCGAAAGTCTGTGGTTTTGCCATCGGGAACGTCATCGCCCCAACATTCTACGACTCGCAGCGCGCCCAGCTCCATGAACACGCTATCACCAAGCTTGGCGTGCGCGATAAATCTTTCCTTGTTTGCCTGTGGACAGGCAATCACAAATGCGTCGATGTAACTCATTTCCTCTCTCCTATCTTATGCCCCCGCTTCTAGTTGCCTAAACGCCCGAAATATGTCGCCTCACCCTGCCGTGGGTATCGCTGCTGGGTCCATCCAGAAAGGGCCCCAGACGTGGCCGTCGGGATCGAGAATATCGCGCCCGTACATAAAACCATGATCTTGCACCGGATTGATATCGGCAATCCCACCATGCGCCGCCGCCGCTTCGACCATCGCGTCGACCTCGAATTTGCTGTCGAGTGAAAGCGCGAGCGAAACCTCGCTGCTACCGGATGGCGTAATCGGTCGATCGGTGAAGCTATTCCATTTTTCGTGCGTCAGCAGCATCAGCATGATCGATTCGCTCCACACCATGCAGGCAGCGGTTTCGTCCGTGAAAGCAGCATGATTGGTGAAGCCCAGAGCCTCGTAAAACGCCATCGACCGGGGCAAGTCGGCCACCGGCAGGTTGACAAAAATGGCCTTGCTCATTCTGTCTCTCCGTCCTTTCCAAATAGCATAAGGATATAGCGTTTCAAATGCG
>JANMJX010000131.1:0-2249 GCA_031371575.1 Sphingomonadales bacterium | reverse complement strand
ATTGTTGGAGCCATTGCTTGTCATTGTCATCGTCGTATTTGCTTTGCTGGCAGGGCTTGGGCTGGGCTGGTTTGCCGGCGGCCGTGCGGGTAGGGGTGGGCTTGAGACCACCGCCCAGTTACGAGCAATGCTCGACGAGGTCGTCGTCGAACGCGACAGCGCGAAGGACCGTCTCGCGCGGCTTGAAACGAGCCTCGAAGAACGCGAGCGGGGCTTTCGCGAGCAAATCGCTGCCTTGGGCTATGCCAAGGAGACATTGTCGGCGCAATTTGGCGAAATTGGCCAGAAACTGTTGGGTGAGGCGCAAGCGGCCTTCTTGCAGCGTGCCGATGAACGCTTCGATCAGGCTGGCGAAAAGAATGAAGAACGGTTGAAGCAACTGTTGGGGCCGGTGGGCGAGAAGCTGAAGGCCTATGAAGAGCAAGTGGGCAAGATCGAAAAAGACCGGACGGAGGCTTATGGCGATCTGAAAGGTTTGATTGGCGAAATGCGGCTTGGTCAGGAACGTGTTTCGAGCGTGGCATCCGGCCTGATGAACTCGCTCCGCAACGCGCCCAAGGCACGCGGCCGCTGGGGCGAGCAGCAGTTGAAGAACGTGCTGGAAAGCTGTGGACTTTCCGAACATGTCGACTTCGACCTTGAAACGAGTATTGACGCAGGCGACGGCTTGCGGCTTCGCCCCGATGCGATCATCCATGTGCCTGGCGGACGAACGCTGGTTATCGATGCCAAGGTGTCGCTGAATGATTATCAGGACGCGTTTGACTCGGTGGATGATGATGTCCGCGCCGTAGCGATGACGCGCCACACACAATCGATGAAGAACCACATTGATGGCCTTTCGCGCAAAGCCTATTGGGACCAGTTTTCGGACGCGCCCGATTATGTCATCATGTTCGTTCCGGGCGAGCATTTCCTTGCTGCGGCGTTGGAGCATGAACCCCAATTGTGGGATTTCGCCTTTGACAAAAAGGTCCTGTTGGCGACGCCAACCAATCTGGTAGCGATTGCGCGAACCGTTGCCAGCGTCTGGCGGCAAGAGGGGCTGGCACGCGAGGCCAAGCAGATAGGCGCATTGGGTAAGGAAATGTATGACCGCATCGCCGTCGCTGCCCAACATCTCAAATCAGTAGGAAGCGGGCTGTCGTCGGCAGTGAACAATTACAACAAATTTGTCGGCAGCTTTGAACGCAATGTCATGTCCACTGGCCGGAAATTTGCAGATCTCAATATTGAAACCGGGAAGCGCGAACTTGAGGATATCCCTCTGGTGGAGGCTCTGCCCCGGCACAGCGAAGCCGACGTGTCAGCTACGCTTGCGGATCAGCGCGATAGCCTGGATTAATGGTGGCTGCGGCGCTTTATGTCGTCAGTTTGCCGCTGCGTGCCTGAACTGGTTTAGTACTTCGTAGGCCATGACTGCCGTGGCCACGGCTGCGTTCAAGCTGTCTGCCTTGCCCTGCATCGGCATTTTGACCAAAAGATCGCACTGGCTTTCATAATCGTCGGGCAGGCCCTGTGCTTCATTACCGGTGAGGATGAAGCACGGCGCCTGATATGCCGCCGCCTGATAATCGGTTTGCGCCTGCAGGCTCGTGCCCACGAGCTGGCCTTCGCCGGCGCGCAACCATGCGGTGAACTCTTCCCAGCGGCATTGCACCACCTTTTGCGTGAAAATCGCGCCCATACTCGCGCGCACCGATTCCACGGAAAAGGGATCGGTGCAGTCGTCGATGAGGATCAATCCGTCCGCACCCACGGCATCTCCTGTCCGTAACATTGTGCCGAGATTGCCGGGGTCGCGCATCGATTGCGCCACAAGCCAGATGGGCGCTGAATTGCGGTCGAGGTCGGTCAAAGCCGTGGCGTGATCGCGATAGACGCCGACAACCGTCTGCGCATTGTCCTTGCCGGACAATTTCGCCATGATGTCCGCGCTGGTTTCGATGATATCGCCGCCGTTGCTGAGAACCTCAGCTTCCAAAATCACCTCGAGCTCGTGCACGGGGCGGTCCTTCACGCGGAAGAGCATTTCGGGGAGGAAGCCAGCTTCGCGGGCTTCGGTCATGATGCGCAGGCCTTCGGCAAGGAAAAGCCCGGCACGCTTACGCAGCTTCTTTTCGCGCAGACCGCGAATTTCCTTCAGCAGCGGATTGGAAAATCCGGTGATTTCACGGCGCATCAGTCTTCGCCGAAGCCGTCAACAACCAGTCCGACCAGCTTGTCGATTGCCAGTTCGGCCTGGTCGC
>JANMJX010000113.1:0-18308 GCA_031371575.1 Sphingomonadales bacterium | reverse complement strand
CTTCTGCTTTTTGCCGATGAGGCAAGCAATCCCCATACAAAAACGGCACCGCTTTGTTGGGCGGTGCCGTAACTGTATCGACTAAGAAATGGGAATCAGAATTCCCCATCAAAGTATCGGCGGTTTATCTGCAACGACGCTTGCCCTTGTCTATTTCGCGCCCCAGCAATGCGCCACCGGCTGCGCCGATGATGGTGCCGACGGTCTTATCTCCGCGACCAGCAATCTTGTTGCCTGCAATTCCACCGACTGCGGCGCCGATGACCAAGCCAGTTGTACCGTTTTTCCGGCGACAATAGGTACGGCCATCCTTCCCGCGCCAGCTTCGGAAATTGTCGCGATTTTGGTACGAGATGTCAGTCTTATAAGCTGCCTTAGCCGTCGAAACGGAAAATTGGTCAGCGGCGACTACGCCAGCGGCTGGAACAACCAGTGTGGCGGCGGCCAGTGCAAATATTGTCTTCTTCATAATCGTTTTCCTTGTTTGAACCTGGCGCTAGGTATAATTCACGAGATGAACGAAAGTTGCATAACCAGTTACGGCGCGTTGAAACGAGACGAGGTAGCGCTAGTCTGCTCCCAGCTGACTGGAGGGCATGCCGACTCCGCGCTGATGCGCAAACAGCTGAACATATTTTGATCAAAGCAAGGCGATGGCGCGTCCGTCTTTCCGCAACTGCCAGGTGTTCCCCCGACAGTCGCGGAAAAGCCGAAACAGAGTCTTACCAGATACGAACGCGCTCTTCGGGTGGCAGGTACATTTTGTCGCCTGGCTGCACGTTGAATGCCTTATACCATTCGTCAAAGTTGCGCAGCGTGCCGTTCACCCGATAGACGCGTGGGCTATGCGGGTCGGTAAGCACTTGCGTGCGCAGTGCATCGTCGCGCTGCTTGCCACGCCATGCCTGTCCAAAGGCAAGGAAGAAGCGCTGGTCGCCAGTGAGCCCATCGATCACCGGCGGTTCGCCATTCTTCTGTTTGTAAAGCTGATAGGCGGTGTAAGCCATTTGCAGCCCGCCGAGGTCGCCAATGTTCTCGCCAAGTGTCAGCTTGCCATTTACCTTAAGACCCGGAAGCGGTTCGAACTGGTCATATTGCGCCGCCAGCTTGCCAGTGGCCAATTGGAACTTGGCCTTTGTTTCTGGACCCCACCAGTTGCGGAATTTGCCGGTCGCGTCGAACTGGCTGCCTTGGTCATCAAAACCATGTCCGATTTCATGGCCAATAACCGCGCCGATTGCGCCATAGTTAACCGCCGCATCTGCATTGGGATCGAAATAGGGTGCCTGCAGGATGGCCGCCGGGAATGTAATCTGGTTGGCCAATGGATTGTAATACGCATTTACCGTTTGCGGCGTCATGGCCCAAAGGTCGCGGTCAACAGGCTTTGGCACGCGGGATAATTGCAGGTCAGTGAAAAATTCACCGGAACGCATCACATTTCCGAGCAAGTCGCCGCGATCAATCTTAAGAGACGAATAATCGATCCATTTCTTTGGATGACCAACGCGCGGATCAAATGCCGCAAGTTTCGCCAGTGCTTGAGTCCGCGTTGCATCATCCATCCAGCTTAGCTTTGCCAAACGTGTTTCAAATGCCGCGCGCAAATTGGTAATGAGTTCGTTCATCTGCGCATCGCTTGCAGGCGGGTAATGCCGTTGTACGTAGATCTGGCCGATGGCTTCGCCCAAGGCACCGTTCATAAGACTGATGCCGCGCTTCCAACGGGCGCGTTGCTCGGGCTGGCCATTGAGCGTCTTGTTGTAGAAATCGAAACTCGCGTCGTCGAACTTCTTGGGCAGAGCGCTCGCATGACTGCTGATGAAGTGAAAGGCTAGATAGTCCTTCCACGTTGCCAGCGGGACGCTGTCAATAAGTTTGCCCGACCCAATAATAGCGGTGTCATTGGCAAACAAATATGTTGGCATTGCGGGAATTTTGCCTTCCGCGAAAAACAGCTTCCAGTCATATTGCGGTGCCAGCGCGATAATTTGATCAAGAGTTTTCGGGTTGTTCAACCGCGCGATGTTGCGGCTTTCGACCTTAGTCCAATGCGTTTTGGCGATTTCGACTTCAAGATTGTAGATGCCGTCGGCCTTCCCCGCCGCATCGGCAATGCCCGCATTGGTCAATTGCGTTATAATATACTTTTTATAAGCGGCACGGTAGCCATCGTATTTTTCGCCTTCCAGCAGATAATAGTCACGATCCGGCATACCGATCCCACCTTGGCCCAAGGCAATTGTGTAGCGCGAGGGGTCCGCGAGGTCGGGAATCGGTCCTGCACCTACCGGTGACATAAAGCCGTTGCGGGCAAATGCCTTGATCAGCGCCGTCTTATCATTGATGGCGCTGACATAGTCGAGATAGGGCTTAAGCGGCTTGGTACCCAAGGCTTCAACTTTTGCCTCATCCATCCAGCTGGCGTAATATTCGCCAACCTGTTGCCCGACCGTACCTGACTTGGTCTTGGTCTTGGACAGGTCCTCGACAATGGCCCGGACGTCAAGCTCGGCTTGATTGACCAGATCGACACCGACACCGGCAGAGGTCCGGTCGGCCGCAATTTCGGTACGCGCCACCCATGCGCCGTTTACATATTGAAAGAAATCGTCGCCTGGCTTCGTGTTCTGATCGACGGCTGTCATGTCGAAACCCCAGGTTTCAAATTTGGGCTTCGTTGACGTTTTTGAGCTTTCCCCAGCGGATTGAGCGACGGCGGGCGCTGCGGAAACTGCAAGGGCAATAACGGCAGAGCAAATCAAAAGGCGGCGTTTCATTGTAAATTCTCCGTGTTGAACGGCCGCACCATAAGCTGAGAATTGAGGCAAACAAGTGCGGAAAAGTTGAATACTTTAATGAATAAGAAAAGCGGGCGTGGGGCGCCGTCACTTGCTGCCTGAGCGGCTTTATTTGTCAATTTTTTCAATTCACCAATATCTGTTTGTTAAGATCCGCTAACCAAGCGGCGCAACACTCCATTGAATAAATTCTGTCAATTCGGTCGCGGGATGATGTGAATTTCGAGACGTTCGGCATTTGCTTTCATGCCCTTAGGGGGATTGCAATGAAAGAAGCATTGGAACGGCTGGATACCGACGACGTCACTGAAGTCGCGACGCCTATTGATATCAAGCCTGTTGTTTCAGGCGCACCGCAAACCGCATTGCCTTCCGTTTATCCTTTGGCAGCAACCGCACTATTGGCCGCATGCGGCGGGGGCGGAAGCGATAGCTCACCAACAGCTGCTGCACCACCAGCAGCGCAGATTGCAAAGCCTGCAAGCGATGCCGAAGCTGCTCGGTTCATTTTGAAATCAAGCCTGTCGGTAACCGAGGCGGAAATATCCAATATCCGCGCGAATGGCTACGAGCCGTGGCTTGAAGCACAAATGAACGCGCCGATCAGCCAGACGGGCGTCGCGTGGTTGGCATCACGCGGCTACGACCAGGTTACGGCCGACAATTTTTTCGACAACGAATATCCTGGCGATTACATGATCTGGAACCAGCTCATCACCGACGCCAACGCGGTACGCAAACGCGTTGCGCTCGCGCTGTCAGAATTTTTCGTGGTGTCGCTTGGCGGACTTGATTTTAGCTGGCGCGCGCAAGCCATCGCTTATTATTGGGATCAACTGAACGCCAATGCCTTTGGCAATTTTCGTCAATTGTTGGAAGACATCACCCTTAACCCCGCCATGGGCTTCTATCTCAGCACGCGCGGAAACCGGAAAGAGGACACGAGGTCGGGACGGGTACCGGATGAAAACTACGCCCGTGAAGTCATGCAGTTGTTCACAATTGGTTTGTATCAGCTCAACAATGACGGCACGCGTAAACTGGACGCGAGCGGCCAGCCAACCGAAACCTATACCAATGCCGACGTAACCAACCTGGCCCGCGTATTCACAGGTTATGACTGGGACTTTACCGGAAACGTCAAAACCCCTCAGGTCGGCAATCCGACCCGGTTGATCAACAGCACCGGCTATGTCACGCGGCCAATGACGATAGACAATACCAAATGGGAATTCCCGAGCACAACGAGCCAGCATTCGACGCTCGAGGCGACCTTTCTAGGGACGACAATAGCAGCGAAGACCGATGGCACAGTGGCGCTGAAAACAGCGCTGGATGCTTTGTTCAACCATGCGAACGTCGGACCGTTTTTCGGTCGGCAGATGATCCAGCGGCTGGTCACGAGCAATCCAAGCCCAGCTTATGTTGACAGGGTCGCGCGCGTTTTCAACAATAATGGTTCCGGCGTTCGCGGTGATTTGCGGGCAGTGTTCAAGGCCATATTGCTGGATACCGAAGCAACCAATGCCGCCGGTTTGACATCACAGACATTCGGCAAGGTACGCGAACCCATGCTGCGCTTCGTGCAATGGGGGAGAACCTTTGGCGCCACCTCGACCAGTGGCAATTGGCGCATCGGCAACCTGTCGGACCTCGTCAGTGGGATTAGTCAAAGTCCGTTGCGGTCCCCGTCGGTATTCAATTTCTTCAGGCCTGGATATGTGCCGTCCAACACGGCGATAGCCACCAACTCGCTGGTTGCACCAGAATTTCAGCTAATCAACGAAAGCAGTACGCCTGGCTATGTGAACTTTATGACGTCAGCTGTTGGCAGCACCAACGGTGTCGGCGGGGATGTGAAAGCCGCATATACAAGCGAGCTCGCCATCGCAGACAATTCGACCGCCTTGCTTGACCGCATTTGCCTGCTTCTGGCCGCTAACCAGATTTCAGACAGCACCAAGGCAACGATTAAAACTGCGCTTGATGCCGTCACGGTGACCGCAACAAGCACGACGGCGGAAAAGCAGCGGCGTATTTATGCGGCTATTCTGCTTGTCATGGCCTCCCCCGACTATCTCGTCCAGAAATAAGGCAGAACGACCATGCATATCAGTAAGATGGACGATCTTTCACGGCGCGCGTTTTTGCAACGCAGTAAGCAACTGGCGATTGCCGGAACGGCGTCTTCCTTTGCAATGGGCTTGGCCGGCATAGGGGAGGCAGCGGCGTTCAGCGCAGGGAATGACTATAAGGCGCTCGTCTGCATATTCTTATATGGCGGTAATGACCATAACAGCACGTTGATGCCGTTCGATTCCGCAAATTACGATTTATACAGCGCCATACGCGGCGGTGGCCCAGGGCAGACGGCTGGCGGCATAACGCTGGCACGCGCCAGTCTTGCCCCTACCGCACTTACGCCGGCGGGCGGGCAGGTGCTGACCAACAATCTGCAATATGCGCTCGCGCCCGAGATGACTCGGCTCAAGGCGATATTTGATGCAGGCAAGATGGCACCATTGCTTAATGTTGGTCCGTTGGTGGCGCCATTGACATTGGCACAGTATCAAAGCTCAAATCTGGTCGCAAACCCGCGCCCTGCTAAGCTGTTTTCGCATAATGACCAGCAATCAACCTGGCAGTCATCAAAGCCAGAGGGTGCGACGGATGGCTGGGGTGGCCGCATGGGTGACTTGGCCCTGTCCAGCAATTCAAATTCGCTTTTCACCTGCATCTCGGCAACGGGCAATGCGGTATTTCTCTCCGGTCAGCAGGCCCTGTCATATCAGGTTTCATCAGGCGGTGCGCTTGCCGTCAATGGCATTAAAAGCAATCTATTTGGTTCATCTGCGGCAAGCACTGCGCTGCGCACGCTCATGACTCAAACCAGCAATCATGTGCTGGAAGCAGAATATAACCGGGTAGCAAAACGCTCGATCGATGCCGAAGGCGTGGTGACCGCCGCGCTCCAACCAATTACCCTTGCAACATCGTTTACGCCGGCAACCGGAAGCAATTCGCTCGCCCAACAATTGCGTGTGGTTGCACGCCTGATTGCCGCGCGGCAACCATTGGGTGCAAAACGCCAGGTGTTCATGGTCAGCATGGGCGGGTTCGACTTGCACGACGCATTAATCACCAATCAGAGCCGTCTCATGGGGCAGCTCGATTTTGCCATGGATGCATTTTACCGCGCCACCGTCGAGCTAGGGGTTGCCGACAGTGTGACAACTTTCACCGCCTCTGACTTCGGCCGGACATTGCAATCCAACGGCGATGGTTCGGACCATGGTTGGGGATCGCACCATTTCATCATGGGCGGCGCTGTTAATGGCGGGCGTTTTTATGGCGTTGCGCCGCAGATTTCGGTAAGGAGCGCCGATCAGGTGGGTCAAGGACGGCTATTGCCGACTGTGTCGGTCGACCAAATGTCCGCAACTTTGGCCAACTGGTTCGGCGTATCGGCGTCGGAGCTGCCTTCGATCGCACCCAATATCGGGCGGTTCAGCGCCAGCAATCTGGGCTTTATGGCGTAGTCTCTGAACGAGCGTTCGACGTGCCTATCGAGTGATCGACTTTGGCGTGATATGGCGCCATCCAAGCCGCACCGATATCTATAGATTCTGCGAGATTATCCGCTAATAATCGATCCGCCCGGCACATTCGGGTCCGTCTTGGCAGTGGGGACGTTATGGCTGCACGGCCACTACGGGTCCCGAACCCAATGCTCGAATCTGACCAAGCTTGGTGGAAATTGCATGTCGAAAATCGTCAATGGCAAGAGCTTGAAGCCAAAATCTGGCGGGTCGCCGCGACAGATTGTGATGCTGCTTCACGGTTTCGGTTCAAGCGGTGATGACATGATTTCCTTGGCGCCGCATTGGCAGGATGCCTTGCCCGACGCGTTGTTTCTGGCGCCGCATGCGCCGCAAAAATGCGGGATGATGGGTGCGGGTTACCAGTGGTGGGGCCTGTCGGGCTTCGCGCCTTCTGCACTCGCCGCCGGTGCGTCGTCGGCGGCGCCTGCAATCAATGCGTTCATTGATCGAAAATTGGACGAATATGGCCTGTCGGAGGACGATCTCGCGTTGGTTGGTTTCAGCCAAGGCACGATGATGGCGCTTCATATCGGTCTGCGACGCGCGCGCAAAGTGGCAGCAGTGGTCGGATATTCAGGTATGCTGACGGGCGGTGCTGAGCTTGCCCACCTTTCACACGTAAAGCCACCAGTGCTGTTGGTGCATGGAACGGCAGACCCGGTCGTGCCAATTTCAGCGATGCATATGGCAGAAAGTGAACTGAAGCGGCTGAACGTGCCCGTCACAACGCACATCTCATATGGCGTGCCTCATAGCGTTGACCCCGTTGGCTTGCGATTGGGCAAGGAATTTGTCGCGCGCCATCTTTCTTGAAAATGCGCGGCCGTCCTAATTGGGGCTATTCGCTTCTGAGCGCCTCAATTGGCGACAGCCGCGATGCCCTGATGGCCGGATAGCCACCAAATAGCAGGCCGATCACCGCTGAAAACGCAACCGCCATGATGGCGGTGTCGAAGCCGATGGGTGCGGGAAATTCGGCTATGCTTTCGAAAATCACGGCGGCTGCCATCGCCAGGCTAAGGCCAATCGCACCGCCAATCACGCACAATACGGCAGCTTCGACCAGAAACTGGTTTCTGATGTCGCTTCGTTTTGCGCCCAATGCCATGCGAAGCCCAATTTCGCGGGTGCGTTCGGTCACGCTGACCAGCATGATGTTCATGATACCGATCCCGCCGACGAGCAGCGAAATCGATGCAATGGCGACAAGCACTGCCTGAAAGATTTGCGTTACCTGACCCGTGGTTTCAGCGATTTCCGTCGTTGTGCGGACGGTGAAAGGATTTATCTTGCCTTTCGCAACGCGGTAGCGGTCGCGCAACAGACGTTTGATTTCCTTTTGCCCTGCCAGAAGCGAGTCTTCATCTTCAAAGCCCACGAAGATCAAAGTCACATCATCGGGCCCCTGCGTCGGTGTGTTCAACAAACGCTGGCGGAGCGTGGTGATGGGCACCACAATCTGGTCATCATTATCATTGCCCAGATTGCTGCCCTTGCTTTCGAGCAGGCCGATAACGGTGAAGGGAACGCGGTTGATCCGGATCGTTTCTCCGACGGGGCTCGCTCCGGGGAAAAGCTTGTCTGCGACCGTTTGGCCAATCACTGCCACACGTGCGGCGGCACCGATATCGCTTTGAGTCAAAAACCGGCCTTCGGACGCCGTGATGTTGGAAATATTGCCATATTCAGGTGTGGCCCCTGTGGCTTGGGTTGTGGCGCTTCGCCCGGGTGCAACAATCTGGACGCTGTTGCGGATTTGTGGCGCCACAGCGCTGACACCTGAGACCTCGCGGAGTATGGCTTGCCCGTCGCGTTCAGTCAGTCTCCCCCGGTCGCTCGGTCGGGGCGGGCCGCTGCCGCTGTCCGGCTGTGGCACGACGATCGCCATGTTCGACCCCAAGGTAGCAATTTGCTGGGATACCGAGACTTGCGCACCATTGCCCACGGCAACCGCCAATATGACTGAAAACACGCCAATCATGACGCCCAAGGTCGTCAGGATTGACCGCATCAAATTGGTGCGGAGCGCCGTCAGGGCGATGGCGACATTGACACCCCAACCAGCGACGGAAGCGAGGAGGTTTTTCATAAAGCGACGGCCCTGCGTCGTTTTTTGACAGGAGAGTCCTCGATTACCGCGCCATCGCGAAACATAATTCGGCGCGCGGCGTACTCGGCAATATCGGGCTCGTGCGTGACAAGAACAACGGTAATGCCATCGTCATTCAGCCTTTGAAAAATGCCCATGATGTCCAGCGAGGTCTGCGTATCCAGCGCGCCTGTTGGCTCGTCTGCGAGCAGCATGAGCGGGTCAGTGACCAACGCGCGGGCAATCGCCACGCGTTGCTGCTGTCCGCCGGAAAGCTTGGCAGGCGTGTTCTGCAAGCGGTTGGCAAGACCCATCGCCTCCAGCGTTTCCTGAGCCCGCTGGCGACGCTCGGTATAGCCAATCCCGGCGTAGATCAGCGGTACGGCCACATTGTCCAGGGCACTTGTGCGCGCGAGCAAATTGAACTGCTGAAAGACAAACCCGATCTTGCGGTTACGGATTTCGGCGAGTTCGTCGCTGGTAAGCGACTTGGTATCTATCCCGTCGAGCAGCAATGATCCCGATGTAGGAACGTCAAGACAACCGATCATATTCATGAAGGTCGATTTTCCTGATCCGCTCGCGCCCATGATCGCGACAAATTCGCCGCGGGAAATGGACAGCGACACGTGATTGACGGCATGCACAACTTCGCCACCAATCGCATAATCTTTTACCAGGTCATGCGTCTCAATTAGCGGCGTCGTCATTTTCGTCCGCGCTTTCGTCGGTCTCTTTCTTTGGTTTCAGAGATTTGGTGCGCACCAGAACCTTATCACCTGCCTTTATGCCGGATATGACCTCGGTATATTCTTCGCCCTGCAATCCTGTCCGGATAATCTTCTTCGTCGGCTGGTAGGGGGCGACGCCTGCCACATAAACTGCGGATGCTGCTGCTGGCTTTTTGCCCGCTGTCGCTGCCGGCTTTTCAGCTGTTGGCTTTGGCCGGTCAGCCACCCGCGGTCGAAAGCGCATTGCGTTGGTGGGCACGCGGGTGACATTTGTCCGGACGTCGGTGATGATTTCGACATTCGCTGTCATGCCGGGCAGCAGTTTGCCGTTGATGTTATCGACGTCGATGATCACGAGATAGCTCACCACATTTTGCGCTTCGACTGGCGCCTGGCGCACTTGCCGGACTTTGGCTTTGAAGACATCATTGGGATAGCTATCGACGGTAAAGCTGACATTCTGCCCCTCGCGAATTTGGCCGATATCGGCTTCATCAACCGATGCCTCCACCTGCATCTTGGTGGTATCAGCGGCAATCTCGAACAAATTGGGAGTCTGGAAACTTGCGGCAACAGTGGTGCCCGGTTCAACAAGTTTGTTGATGATGACTCCGCTTGCTGGGGCCACAACAACGGTACGGTTCAGGTCCAACGTCGCGGAGGAGAGTTCCGCATTTCCTTGCCGGATCTGCGCACCACCGCTCTGGGTTTGGGCCATAGCTACCTGAACCGCATTGCGCGCGCTGTTAAGCTTGCTCTGCGCAATATCCAATCCCGCCTTTGATACAAACCCACGGTCAGCAAGAGCCCTTTGCCGCGCGAAATCGCGCTCCTGTATTTCAAGCTCGGACCGTGCGCGCGAAACATTGGCTGCAGCCTGCTGAAGGGCTGCTTGTGCCAGGGCGACTTGCGCCTGCGATTGTTCGACGCGCGCACGGACACGGGTCGGGTCGATCACGGCGAGGATTTGTCCCGCACGAACCCGCGAGTTAAAATCGACATATACTTTGGTGATCTGGCCGGAAACTTCAGCACCGACCTTTATGGTGTTCAAGGCTCGCACCTTGCCGCTCGCTGAGACCTTTCGCACGACGTCGCCGCGCGTGACAGCTTCGCTGACGTACACATAATCGTGCGGTGCAGGGCGGACCACGCGATACACGATGAACAGCAATATCAATATTATCAAAACCGACCAGACCGGATGGCGCTTTGTCCAAGAAATTACATTCGCTAGCATATTGTCCTGCCTGGTACCCAGTGTCGCGACGGGTTGTATCTTGAGGAACAGTTGCTGGCTAGCGCTTATCTAATTCACCTGAAACGCTTTATTGGAGAGACGTCCGGACCTGCCCGATGTGCCCAATCCGGCGCACACCTAAGGACCTGGGCCCAGGTTGACTAAAGGACGTTAATCCGAATGTCATACCTGCACTCTAGATGCATTCTCGTCAGGAGACATAATTCATGAAGTTCATTGCACTCCACTCGCGCGGCGGGAATTATCTTGTCGTTGCGTCAAATGTCGCATGGCTGCGCGCTGCGGAAAACGGCCAGACGCAAGTCGGAATCGTTGGAGGGCAGCCATTGCTCGTGGCAGGCAGCATGGAAGAAATCGCAGCGCAACTGGAACCCAATGCAGGCAACGTTGCCTGAAGGTTGGACGCAACCGCGCGTTAGCAAAACTGCGCCATGATCTGCGATTTGGACAAATTTCTGCTCGACATCGCGTTCTTGTTTGCATCATTTGACGCCCACAGTATCGGAAATTCCCTGACCTGATTGGAACCTTTTCGCAAAAGGGTGCGTTGGGAGCCGAGGGATTTCTGTTTGATACGTTCAATTGCCTTTTTATATCTGGGCTGTGCGGCAGCGCCTTTGCTTGCCCAAAATCCTGGCACATCGACCCCCGATTCTCGAACTGAAACAGCGCCAATCAAGAATTCCGTGCCGCAAGAGGTCGATGCTTCCGGGCCGCGTAAACCCATTATAACCGACACCGAATTCGACGAAGCCATTCCTTCGCTAGAAGACCCGCCTCTCGAAAGCATAGAAGAATGGAAAGCTGCACAAGAAAGCCGGGAAGAGGGTGGTTCGGCCGAGCAACAGACAAAGCAGACAGCTGCCGATCCCCCCATAACGGCCGTCCAGGACGGCGACGTTGTTGAGTTGTTACCTGACCCACCGGTCACCGATCCGCTTCTGGACGACGCGTTGCCGCCCATTGAAAGCTTTGACGCAGAGCCGCCGCCCGAGCCAACTCAGGCGGCTGAACGGGAAGCACGCGCGGTGCGCTATGTTCTGCGGGTGGACGGGCTTGATGCCTCCAAGCTCGCTGATGTAACAAAGGACCCTGACGCCGTCACGGTCGAAGCCCAAGCTTGGCGCGATGTCCGTGCCCGCTTCGATGATCTGTCTTCGCTTGGCGACGGCGGTGGCCGCGCCGACAGTCGCGCTGAAGTCGCGCAGCGCGCGCGCGTTGACCGTCAGCTGCTACTCGACATCTTAAATGGTCAGGGCTTTTTCGACGCCGCAGTTCGCGTCTCGTCGGAAGCTTCGGCGACGGAGGGCGGGCCGACAACAGTCGTTCTGGCCGTAGAGCCCGGCCCGCGCTATTATCTCGGGCAGATTAGCTTTGCCGCGCCAGCAGTCGAACCTGCGGACCTAATCAGCAAAAACTTTGTGCCAAAGAAGGGCGACCCGATTGTTGCCGACGTAATCTTGGCCGCTGAGGCGAATATTTCGGTGACATTGCCGCAAAACGGTTATCCGTTTGCCATCGTTGGCCAGAGGGACATATTGCTGGACGGCGATTTGGGTGTGGGCGATTACACCCTTCCTGTGGATACTGGTGTAAGAAGCTATTTCGGACAGTTGCTGACAGAGGGAGCGCCGGCATTCGACGCGGAGCACGTCGCCATCTTGCGACGCTTCCAGACGGGCGATTTGTACGACAGCCGCAAAGTCGACGACTTGCGCGCTGCATTAATTGCAACTGGATTGCTTTCGACCGTTTCTGTCGAAGCTGTGCCAGGCGACGGTGTTGCGCCCGATGGAACGCCTTATGCCGATTTGCTTGTCCGCCAGGAAGCCGCGCCGCCGCGCACGCTCGCGGCAAGTGCAGGCTATGGCACCGGACAGGGCTTCCGCGCAGAGGGCAGCTGGACCCACAGGAACCTGTTTCCGCCGGAGGGCTCACTGACCGTTGCCGGCGTACTTGGTACGCAAGAGCAAGCCGCAAGTGTCGCCTTTGCGCGTGCCAATGCGGGACGGCGTGACCGGAACTTCGAGATATCGCTCTCGGCTTTACACAGCAATTATGACGCCTTTGAAGCTTACACAGGTCGTATCGGTGCGACTATGGCGTTTGTGTCGACGCCCATCTGGCAGAAGAAGTTCACCTGGTCGATTGGTGCCGAAATATTGGCGACATCCGAAGATTCCTTTGAACTGGCGCGCGGGGTACGCGACCGGCGCATTTATTATGTAGCCGCGTTGCCCACGCAGGTCGGTTTCGATCGTTCAAATGATTTGCTTGATCCCGTCCGGGGATATCGGCTCAATCTGCGCGTATCTCCCGAAGCATCCCTGGGGTCCGGCACGCAGATCTATGCGCGAGCCATTTTAGATGGCTCTTATTATTATCCCGTCAGTGACGGGATCGTCGTGGCCGCGCGTGCGCGCGTCGGAACGATATCCGGTATTTCCCGGGACAATCTTGCCCCGTCGCGCCGCTTTTACGGCGGTGGCGGCGGTTCGGTGCGTGGTTTTGGTTATCAGCAGCTTGGACCCAAAGATTTCAACAACGATCCCATTGGGGGCCGAAGCTTGAATGAGTTCGCGCTTGAAGGGCGCTATCGCTTCGGCAACTTCGGTGTTGCCGGCTTCGTTGACGCTGGGCAGGCGTATGAATCAAGCATCCCCAAATTTGACGACTTACGCGTGGGCGTAGGTGTTGGCGGGCGTTTTTACACCAATTTCGGCCCAGTCCGACTTGACCTGGCGACGCCACTGAACCGCAGGCAAGGTGAGGCGAAGGTCAGCGTCTATGTGTCGATAGGGCAGGCGTTTTGATGGTTTGGCGGCGCGTTGCCATAGGGGCTGCTGCCTTGTCGGCGCTGTTGTTTGCGCTGTTGGTGGGCAGCTATATCTGGCTTGATACCCAATCGGGCAGGAATTTCGTGGCGCGGCAGATTGCGGCTTTTGAACTCGAAAACGGTTTGAATATCCGCATTGGCCGAATTGAGGGATCGATCTATGGCGATGCAATATTGCGCGATGTCCGTTTCCGCGATCCAAAGGGCGACTTTGCACGGGCACCCGAAATACGTCTGGATTGGAACCCATTTGCGTATCTGAACCGCGGTATCGACATCAACGCACTGACTGCGCCTACATTGAATGTATCGCGCTTGCCAGCCTTTCGGGTCGTTCCTGACCGCGGGGAGCCGTTGCTGCCGGATATTGATATCAGAATCGACCAGTTGCAGGTGGACAGGATTGTCGTCGCCAGATCAGTCACGGGGCAGGAACAGATTGCGTCATTGTCCGGCAAGGTGCAAATTGCCGACAGACGGGCAGTCATAGATGCCACCGCTGGCAGTCTGCGTGGCGATCGCATTGTCTTGAAACTTGATGCCGTGCCGGACGATAATCGCTTTGACGTCGACCTGAAACTTGATGCGCCGGCCAAGGGTCTGGTCGCAGGCCTTGTTGGACGTGCGGCACCAATTAAAGCAAATCTTACCGGTCGCGGAAGTTGGCGCAAATGGGACGGCAAGCTCACCGCCCAGCTGGCATCTGACAATATTGCCAATCTTGCGCTCACCGCGCGGGATGGGACCTTTGCGGTCAAAGGTACTGCTGCACCGTCCAAATTGATGGCGGACAGCCTGTTGATGCGGGCACTGTCACCCGTTGCAACCGTGGACATGGCGGCAACCTTTGCCGAGCGCACTGCCAAAATAGATGGAACGGTCCGCTCTGCCGCAATTGCGCTCGATGCTAATGGCGTCGCCGATCTGGGCGGGGGAAGCTTCAAAGATCTGGCATTGAACTTTCGGATCTTCCGGCCGGCCATCATCGGCGCTAGTGTCAGTGGATCAAATATTCAGGGCAAGGCATTGCTGAATGGCAGTTTTGCTGCCCCGGTCATTGCTTATTCGGCAAATGCGGACCGAATCGCCTTTGACGCCACGACATTTGAAGGCGTAACTATTACCGGCGAAGCCCAAACCAGACCTGACCGTTTCGTGATTCCGGTCAACGCGCGCGCGCGGCGAGTCACGGGAATCAACCAGATTGCCGGCGGTCTTCTCACCAATGTGCGCGTAAATGGTGATCTTGCCATCGCCAATGGGCGGCTGCTTTCGGACAATCTCAAAATCCGCTCTGACCGGGTCAATGCAACGGCATTGCTCGTCGGCGACATCGACAAAGGTTTTTACACGGGCGCGCTCAATGGCAAGGTTGACGGATTTGAAGTCAGTTCGGTTGGCCTCTTTAACGTTGTAACCGATATCGATCTGGAAACCACATTGGGCCGGGGGTATGCGCTTGTGGGAACGGTCAAGGCACGCTCCACGCGTTTGTTCAGTGCGGGCGTCCAGAATTTTCTGGGCGGGCAGATGTTTGTCAATGCAGGTATCCGCTACGGCACCAACGGTATATTGCAGATCACCCGAGCGCGCGTCGTATCGCCATTATTTCGGTTGAACAGCGGCAACGGCACCTATGCAACCGAAGGCGGCCGCGTGGTCTTTAACGGACGTGGCTATTCCAACCAATATGGCTCCGTATCGGTTGCCATGACGGGCACATTTGACCGGCCCACTTATCGGATCACCGCCACCAGTCCAGGTTTCGGCGTTGGCATGTCCAGTGTAGTTGGCGTCGTTACCCGAAGCCTGCGGGGCTATGCTATCGCGATCACGGGTTCGACGGCTTACGGACCGATTAGCGGTGACGTGGATGTCCTGTCCGGCAACGGTCCGCTGACGATTGATATCCTGCGCGGGGATTTCGCTGGCATCGGCATTTCTGGACGTATTCGCCAAGCCAAATCTGGCCCGTTTGTCGGTGCATTAACTGGTGCAGGTTCGGGCTTCGACGGGACAATAGCCTTGTCTGCGCAAGGGGCGTATCAACGCGTGGTAGTCGACGCCGTTGCGCTCAATGCCGCACTTTCGGGCGCTGAAAAGTTGGCGATTGGACGCGGTATCATCAATGCTGACATCATTTTATACGACAGCCCGCAAATTGTCGCAGATGTTCAGGTTGAAAATGCGCAGGTGCGGGATGTGTCGCTTGCCGCCGCCAGAGCAAAGGTCAATTACCGCGCAGGAAAAGGCACCGCGCAAATATTGGCCGAAGGCAGAAGCCAAGTCCCTTTCCGCATTGCAGGCAATGCCGACTTCACGCCGCAGCTTTGGCGCGTCGCGGCAAAAGGGCGCGCCAACGGGATAGATTTTTCCACGGATGGACCAGTCCGCATTGTTCCGCGCCGCAACAGCTATGATATTCTTCCGGCCACGATCAACGTAGCGGACGGCAAATTGCGGCTAGCGGGCTCGTACGGGAACGTCATCAATATACAATCGCGCCTCGAAAAGGTCGACATTGCTGTGCTTAATCCCTTCTTGCCCGGTCTTGGCCTGAGCGGGCGTGCGTCGGGAAGTTTTGATTGGTCGCAAGCGTCCTTGGCAGCATTTCCGCAGGCAGATGCGCGGCTCGAGATTACGCGCTTTGCCCGGACCAATTTGGGGTCGCGATCGCAACCGGTGGATATCAGTCTGGTCGGAAGGCTTCTTCCGACCGGGGGCAATGCGCGTGCCATCATCCGTCGTCGCGGTGCTGCAGTAGGTCGGCTTCAAATCGATTTGACGCCGTTGCCGCCCGGCAATGCCAGTTGGACCGAGCGTTTGCTCGCCGCGCCTTTATCAGGCGGGATCCGGTATAATGGCCCCGCCGATACGCTGTTTTCTCTGGCCGCATTGGCGGACCAGAGCCTGACGGGAAATATCGGCGTCGCGGCCGATTTTTCGGGCCGCGTACAGACACCCCGTTTGACGGGAGTCGTGCGCGCCAACGATCTCGTTTATGAAAATGACGTTTACGGCACCCGGCTAACCAAGCTGCGCGTGCGCGGACTTTTCACCAACGACCAGTTGGAAGTTACCGAACTTAGCGCGCAGGCAGGTGATGGCACGATCACCGGCAAAGGGTTCGTCAACCTCAGTGCAGCCAAGGGTTTTCCGGTGCAGCTCAATCTTGATCTCGACCGCGCCCGTGTTGCCCGAAGCGAATTGATTTCGACAACTGCAACGGGTCAGATTAGCGTTACCAACGCTGCCGATGGTGCTGCGCTTATCAGTGGCACATTGCGCCTGCCCGAGACGCGATTCAAGATCATGCGCCAAGGCGCCGCGAAGGTCGCTACGTTGACAGGCATCCGGCGCAAAGCCCCCACTGGTCGTGCACGCGTCTCTGGCGATGCGGATGCTATTTCCAGCCTTCCAAGCAATTGGAAGCTCGATATCCGGCTTGAGGCGCCGGATGAATTATATGTCAGCGGCATGGGGTTGGAATCAGAATGGGGCGCAAAGCTTCGGATCACAGGAACAAGCGACGCACCGCTGATTTCGGGTGAAATGGAACTTGTGCGCGGCACGCTCGGCTTTGCTGGCCGGTCATTTGAACTGGAAAGTGGACGCATATCCTTCAATGGCGGACCTGCAACCAATCCATCCATTCGTGTAGCGGCAGCAAGCGAAGTTGACGGCACGACGGTACGCGTCAATATTCGTGGAACAGGGCAAAACCCTGACATTAGTTTCAGCTCAACACCGGCATTGCCGCAAGATGAAATCATGGCGCGAATCCTGTTTGGAAACTCTATTGGCGAACTTTCCGCCATTCAGGCAGTGCAGCTTGCCGGATCGTTGAACAGTTTGCGTGGCGGCGCGGGTGGACTCAACCCGCTTGGCGTCCTGCAGTCTGCAACCGGTCTTGACCGTTTGCGGCTATTGGGTGCCGATGAAAAAACCGGACGTGAAATGGCGGTTGCCTTTGGTCAATATATTACGAATGATGTCTATGTCGAAATCGTAACTGACGCGCGCGGCTATACGGCGACTCAACTGGAAATCAGTCTGACACCAGCTTTATCAGTACTTAGCCAAATCGGCAGCGGTGGCACCTCGAACGTAAATGTCCGGTATAAAAAGGATTATTGATGCGGCGCGCCATTTGGTTGTTACCCCTGTTGTCACCTTTGATGGTTGTGGCCGGGTGTCAGAAGGACTTCGATACCCAATATGCCGAGACGGAGCAAAAGGTGAAGGATGCCGAAGCGCAGATTGATGCGGATATGGCCAAGGAAACCAAGCGCGAACCCGGTGAGAAAGCTAAAACGGATTAATGGTGCCGCTTTTGCGGTTCAGCCTCTTCCATTTATGTGTAACCGGTCCTAACAGACACCGATGTGGCATCTCCATCAATATCCGCTCTGTCCGTTTTCGCGTAAGGTGCGTTTGTTGCTTGGCGAAAAAGGTGTGCCTTACAGCCTGGTGCGTGAAAATCCGTGGGAGCAGCGGGATGAGTTCCTGCAGATGAACCCAGCGGGACGCACGCCAGTGATGCGCGATCCCGACCGCAACATCACCTTGGCGGATTCGGTGGCAATTTCAGAATATATTGATGAGACGGTTTCGACCAATCCGATGATCAGCGGAACCGCGCAATATCGCGCGGAAATCCGGCGGTTGGTGTCGTGGTTTGATGAACAATTTTATGGCGACGTGACTCAGCCACTTTTGCACGAACGCATGAAAAAACGACTTGTCGACCGGCAACCGCCCGAATCCAAAGTGCTGCGCGAGGCGATGAAGCTGGCAAACGGACATCTGGATTATATCGATTATCTTATCGACCACCGTGCATGGTTGGCGGGTTCAACGATGACGATGGCAGATCTTGCTGCTGCGGCACAAATTTCGGTCGCAGATTATCTTGGCGGTATCGACTGGAATGGCCATGAACAAACCAAAGCATGGTATGCGATGTTCAAATCGCGCCCGAGCTTCCG
>JANMJX010000097.1:0-8611 GCA_031371575.1 Sphingomonadales bacterium | reverse complement strand
CTGACCAACCCGCCAATCCCGGCACCGACAATCAAAGCTGACGATTCCTGGCGAATGATTTTGGCTCCGGCGAAGATTGAATTGACCGCAGGCTATCAGAAGTCCAATCAAATGGACAAACAAATATGTATGACGAGGGTTACACATTGAACTTTAAGGCGCGTTGGGTTCTTCGGCGTAACCGGATCCTGGGCAGTCCCGCGTTTCAGCGATGGGCGTCGCGTACACCGATTTTCCGCAGCATCGCACGCCGAAAGGCTGCCGCGCAGTTCGATATGATCGCGGGATTTGTCTACGCGCAAATTCTGGCTGCATTCGTGGAATCAGACTTGATCGCGTTCCTCAACGGCCAGTTGCGCAGCCTGACGGAAGTAGCCGCCATTACCCAACTCACGTCCGACGCGACATTAAGATTGCTGCACGCCGGCGAGTCGTTGCAAATATCCGAATCGCCAATCAACGGACTTTGGACCCTTGGCGAGGCGGGAGCGGCATTATCCTGCAACAGCGGTGCGATGGCGATGATCAGGCATCACCGTTTGCTATATCGCGACCTAGCCGATCCGCTGGTCCTGTTTGCGAAGGATCGCCGGGAGGAGACGGCTTTGTCCGCCTACTGGACCTATGCGTCTAAAAGCGGAAGCCAAGAGGCGGCTGCAGATTATTCGCAGCTCATGGCCGCGACTCAGCCTATGGTTTCGCAGCAGATAATCGACGCATACGACTTCACCGCGCATCGCAGGCTATTGGACGTTGGGGGCGGGTCTGGCGCATTTGTTGGTGCAGTCACAAAATCAGCGCCCTTATTGGAAGCCGGAATCTTCGACCTCCCCGAAGTGATAGAGGCCGCAAAGAGCCGATTCGCGGTGGAGCCTTTGTCTGCAAATTGGCAGCTGCATCCCGGGAGTTTCAAGTCTGATGCGCTACCGCAGGGTTACGACCTCATCACTTTATCGCGAATATTGCACGACCATGATGATGACGTAGCGCAGGCATTGCTAAAAAAGGTGCATTCCGCCCTTCCTGATGGCGGGCACCTGCTCATAATTGAGCCAATGGCCAACGCACCCCACGCGAAATCCATGGGCCATGCCTATTTTGGACTGTATCTTTGGGCAATGGGTTCTGGTCGACCGCGGACTTCCGACGAACTGCATAACATGCTGAAAACCGCTGGATTCCTATCGATCAGACCCGTTCATACAGCCTTGCCCATCATCACCAGCGCGCTTGTCGCGATAAAATGACACTGAACTGTCCAATTTATTTGACAATTAAAACTGTTCCGATAGTTTGACACCTGAGAAAGTCTCCATCCAATGTCTGGGAGGGGGATCAGGGAGGAACCAGAGCTTTGGAAACGTCGGCCATCATATTCGATGCCCCAGGAAAGCTGACAATGCGCAACACTGCATTGACGGCGATGGGTGACGGCGATGTGCTGGTTGAAATCCAATATAGCGGAATAAGCACCGGTACGGAAAAGCTGCTGTGGACGGGAAATATGCCAAGCTTCCCCGGCATGGGCTATCCACTGGTTCCCGGATACGAATCAATTGGCCGGATCATCGACGCTGGCCCAGCCCACCAAACGCGACTCGGCGAGTGGGTTTTCGTTCCAGGCGCGAGTTGCTATCGCGATGCGCGCGGCCTCTTTGGAGGCGCTGCCCGCCGAGTCATCGTGGCATCTGCGCGTGCAATGCCCATCGATGAAAAGCTTGCCGAGCAAGGTGTTCTATATGCCCTGGCAGCCACGGCATTGCATGCGATCTGCCACGGCGAACTGCCGCAGCTCATCATTGGTCACGGCATATTGGGGCGGTTGCTTGCCCGCCTCACCATTGCTGCAGGCGCGTCGCCGCCGGTGGTTTGGGAGACTAATACCACGCGGCAGGGCGGCAGCCTTGGTTATGATGTAATCCACCCAGAAGATGACGATCGGCGCGATTACAACCGGATTTATGACGTCAGCGGCGACGCATCGTCGATCAACAGCTTCATCGGCCGACTCGCAAAGGGTGGCGAACTGGTTTTGGCCGGATTTTATAGCAAACCCATCAACTTTGATTTTGCGCCCGCTTTCCAACGTGAAGCGCGCATCCGTATTGCGGCCGAATGGCAGCCTGAAGATTTACATTCGGTGCATGCAATGATTGAAACGGGGGCACTCGACTTGTCGGGCCTGATCTCGCGCGTTGCACCAGCATCGCAAGCGCATGCAGCCTATCCCGAAGCTTTTGATAACCCTGACTGCCTGAAAATGGTGCTCGATTGGAGTGACTGCGAATGACTATGCTCGACATAGAGGCTTTGCGCGGTGAAGCCGCGATTGAACCCGATCCTGTTCACACAGGTGAAGTGAAAAAAGAAACACAGATCATCGCCATCTACGGCAAAGGCGGCTCGGGCAAAAGCTTCGCGCTTTCCAACCTCAGCTACATGATGGCGCAGCAAGGCAAGCGGGTTCTGCTCATTGGTTGCGATCCTAAGTCGGATACAACATCT
Organism: Sphingomonadales bacterium; assembly: GCA_031371575.1. Classification (GTDB taxonomy): domain Bacteria; phylum Pseudomonadota; class Alphaproteobacteria; order Sphingomonadales; family Sphingomonadaceae; genus Sphingorhabdus_B. Next base: position 6,106 of record JANMJX010000097.1, on the reverse strand, counting down.
TTGCTGTTCGGCGGTAAAAGCTGCCCCACGATTATCGAAACGTCGTCGCGCAATAAACTCGCCGGCGAAGAAGTGTCTATCGAAGACGTCTGCTTTCAGCGTGATGGCGTGTTCGCCATGGAGCTTGGCGGGCCTGAAGTTGGTCGCGGTTGTGGCGGACGCGGAATCATTCATGGCTTCGAGCTTCTTGAAAAGCTTGGCTTCCATGACTGGGGCTTTGACTATGTGTTGCTCGACTTTTTGGGTGATGTTGTGTGCGGCGGCTTCGGACTGCCGATTGCCCGCGACATGTGCCAGAAGGTCATCGTGGTTGGATCAAATGATCTGCAATCACTCTACGTCGCCAACAATGTCTGCAAGGCGGTGGAATATTTCCGCAAAATGGGCGGCAATGTCGGCGTTGCCGGGATGATCATCAACAAGGATGACGGCACAGGAGAAGCCCAAGCTTTCGCCGAAGCGGTCGACATCCCTGTCCTGATTTCCATACCTGCCAATGAAGACATCCGGCGGAAATCGGCCAATTATCAAATCATCGGAACCTCAGACAGCGAGTGGGGCACATTGTTTGCGCAGCTAGGCGAGAATGTCGCCAATGCACCACCCCGCCAGCCCAAGCCACTGGAGCAGGACGGATTGCTTGGGCTGTTTTCGCCCGATGAAGTCGGCGGCAATATTAAGCTCGTTCCCGCCACGCAGGCGGACATGCGCGGCGGCACTTTCGAAGTGAAGCCATCACTTGAAGTCATTTACGATGAGGTATGATGCGTGACTGATATCGTCGCCCCTACCGGAACGGATCGTACGCGCGACCGTATGGATCTTTCCGCTGCGCCTGTTGAGGGCAGCGGTTGCCATGGCGGCAAGGACACCATGCTTGAGGCGGCAAAGAAAGCCGGCAAGACCGAAATCCTTGACCAATATGCCAGCGATTATCCCGTCGGTCCCCATGACCAACCGCAATCGATGTGCCCTGCCTTTGGATCGCTTCGCGTGGGTTTGCGTATGCGCCGTACCGCCACGATCCTGTCTGGTTCAGCATGCTGCGTTTACGGCCTGACATTTACATCGCATTTCTATGGCGCGCGTCGAAGCGTTGGTTATGTCCCCTTTAGTTCCGAAACGCTCGTCACCGGAAAATTGTTCGAGGACATCAAGGAAGCTGTCGAACAGATGGCTGACCCTGAGAAATATGACACTATCGTCGTCACCAATTTGTGCGTCCCTACCGCAAGCGGCGTTCCGCTGCGGCTGTTGCCTGACGCCATCAATGGTGTACGCATCATTGGCATTGATGTGCCAGGCTTCGGCATTCCAACCCATGCCGAAGCCAAAGATGTTCTTGCCGGAGCCATGCTGAAATATGCACGGACCGAGGCAGGACAAGGCCCGGTTGCAGCGCCGGCGTCCTTGCCGGACAAGCCATCTGTCACATTGCTTGGCGAAATGTTTCCCGCTGATCCCATGGGCATCGGGCATATGCTTGAGCCATTGGGTCTCGCTGCCGGACCCGTAGTGCCGACACGCGAATGGCGCGAATTATATGCCGCGCTTGATGGCGCAGTGATTGCCGCAATCCATCCCTTTTACACCGCGAGCGTGCGCGAATTTGAAGCCGCTGGTCGCCAGGTCGTTGGTTCCGCTCCGGTCGGCCGCGATGGCACAGCTGCATGGCTCAAAGCAATTGGTGAAGCGACAGGCGCAAGCGCCGATCAAATCGCTGCCGCTCAAAATGCCATATTGCCCGCCATTCAGGGCGCCTTGGCCGCCAAGCCGATTAAGGGCAGAATTACCGTATCGGGCTATGAAGGATCTGAGTTGCTCGTCGCCCGCCTGCTGATCGAAAGCGGCGCGGATGTACCTTATGTCGGCACGGCCTGCCCACGCACGAAATGGTCTGACCCTGACCGTGAATGGCTTGAAGCAAGAGGCGTTCGCGTCAACTACCGCGCGAGCCTTGAGCAGGATATTGCCGCCGTTAACGAATTCGGCCCCGACCTCGCGATAGGCACAACCCCAGTTGTGCAGCATGCCAAGGCGAAAGCCATCCCTGCCCTGTATTTCACCAATCTAATATCCGCGCGTCCACTGATGGGTCCAGCAGGAGCTGGAAGCCTGGCACAAGTCATCAATGCCGCCATTGGCAACAAGGCACGCTTCGACAAAATGCATGCCTTCTTCGATGGTGTGGGTTCAGGCTATGCCAGCGGTATCTGGGAAGAAACGCCAACCGACCGGCCGAAATTCAAGGCAAAGTTCGCCGCTCAAAATGCTGCCGCGGCGAAAGCAGCGGAGGCCATCGGCTCATGACATTGATCATCGATCATGACCGCGCTGGTGGATATTGGGGCGCCGTCTATGCCTTTACCGCTATCAAGGGACTTCAGGTCATCATTGACGGACCCGTTGGTTGCGAAAATCTGCCAGTGACATCCGTGCTGCATTATACCGACGGATTGCCACCACATGAGTTACCCATAGTGGTGACTGGCCTTGGAGAGGAAGAACTCGGCAAGACCGGGACCGAGGGCGCTATGCGCCGGGCTTGGAAAGCGCTCGATCCCGATTTGCCTGCTGTCGTTGTCACAGGATCGATTGCCGAAATGATTGGCGGTGGTGTCACGCCCGAGGGCACGAACATTCGCCGCTTTTTGCCTCGTACCATTGACGAGGACCAATGGCAGTCTGAAGACCGTGCATTGACTTGGCTTTGGACCGAATTTGGCCCCAAAAAAGCCGTGGCGCCCAAGATATTGGCAGAAGGGGAAAAGCCCCGGGTCAACATCATCGGTCCATCTTATGGCATATTCAATATGCCGTCCGATCTTGCCGAAATCCGCCGTTTGATCGAAGGAATTGGCGCCGAGGTGAACATGGTGTTTCCATTGGGAACGCACTTGGCAGATATTCAGAAGCTTGCGCTCGCGTCAGTCAATGTGTGCATGTATCGCGAATTCGGCCGTAACCTGTGTGAAAAGCTTGACCGGCCATATCTTCAGGCACCGATTGGCCTCGATTCAACGACTCGCTTTTTGCGCCAACTGGGTGAATTGACGGGACTCGATCCAGAACCATTTATCGAAAAAGAAAAGCATACGACCATCAAGCCACTTTGGGACTTGTGGCGTTCGGTGACCCAGGACTTTTTCGGTACCGCAAGCTTCGGCATTGTCGCCACCGACACTTATGCACGGGGTATTCGCAAATTTCTCGAAGATGACATGGGCCTGCCATGCAACTTCGCCTTTAGTCGGACTGCGGGTCAAAAACCTGACAACCAGACAATACGCGACGCCATCTTCGATAATCCGCCACTGGTGATTTTCGGCAGCTACAACGAGCGCATGTATATGGCCGAAAGCGGCGGGCGCGGGATTTATGTCCCGGCATCATTCCCCGGCGCGGCTATCCGGCGTCACACTGGTACGCCGTATATGGGCTATTCGGGTGCAACCTACCTCGTACAGGAGGTGTGCAACGCCTTGTTCGATGCGCTTTTCCACATTCTGCCATTGTCCACGCAAATGGATTCCGGTGCCGCAACGCCGGCGCGCAGTGAAACCATGTTGCGTTGGGATCATGAGGCAAAAGCAAAACTTGACGCCATTGTCGAAGCGCAGCCTGTGTTGGTGCGTATTTCAGCTGCGAAGAACCTGCGCGACGCCGCAGAACGCAGTGCCCGTCGTGCGGGCGAAAATCATGTATCTGCCGAGCGGCTTGCCGCGGCGATGTTACAGGGGGCCAACGCATGAGCGGCGCTCCACATATTCATCCAGCCTTTGGCCGGATGTCACTTACCTTAGCAGCAAAGGGTGCTGCGGGGCAAACGCCCGGAAGAGTCAAAATATACGGCTCGAAGGGGTTAATATGGAGTAGGGAATATGAGCGATAACGAACGCTTTGGTCCCGGAGCCTATCTGACTCCGGAGGAAGCCAAGGAGTTTCACAAAATTTTTGTGAGCAGCTTCATTGGTTTCACCATCGTCGCAATCATTGCGCATGTGTTGGTATGGATGTGGAGACCTTGGTTTCCGGGCATCAATGGCTACGCAATGCTAAATGATGCGGTCCAGGTTGCTACGGCGACCATCACGACAATCTTTACATAAGGAGGCGGAATCATGTGGAGAATTTGGTTAATATTTGATCCGCGCAGAACATTGGTTGCTCTGGCAATCTTCCTGTTCGTTTTGGCCTTGTTAATTCACTTCATCCTGTTGAGCACTGATCGCTTCAACTGGATCGAAGGACCTGCTGTTGTTGCAGCCGCTGCTGCAGCTCCGGTTGCTGCCCCGGCAGCAGCTCCGGCTATGGCTCCGGCGAATTGACCTGAACCAAAACCCCTAAGAGGTCGTGGCGCTTCGGCGTCACGAACCTCCCGGGGACAAATAATCAGCCTGTCGCATCACGTGACAGGTCCGTGGTGCCTGCCCATTGGGGGTAGAAGGGGACGTATTATGTCGCTGTTGAGCTTTGAACGAAAATATCGTGTTCGTGGCGGAACGCTGATTGGTGGAGACCTGTTCGATTTCTGGATCGGGCCGTTCTACGTCGGCTTTTTCGGTGTGATTTCGGCGATTTGTGCCATTCTGGGGACCGCGCTGATATTTTATGCCGCGTCATTGGGGGACACTTGGAACCCGTGGCTGATTTCCATCAATCCGCCGGACGTAAAATATGGGCTGGGCTTTGCCCCGCTCAAAGAAGGTGGCTTCTGGCAAGTCATCACAATGTGCGCCACTGGCGCCTTCATTTCCTGGGCACTCCGGGAAGTTGAGATATGCCGCAAACTGGGCATGGGATATCATGTCCCGGTCGCGTTCGGTTTTGCCATCTTGGCGTATATGACACTCGTCATTTTCCGTCCATTTTTGTTAGGCGCATGGGGCTACGGGTTTCCGTACGGGATTTTCAGTCACCTCGACTGGGTTTCCAACACCGGATACCAGTATGTGAATTTCCACTACAACCCGGCGCATATGATTGCCGTGTCGTTCTTTTTTACGACCTGCTTCGCGCTTGCGCTTCATGGCGCTCTCATTCTTTCTGCGGTCAATCCCATGAAAGGAGAGAAAGTCAAAACACCGGAATATGAAGATACCTTTTTCCGCGATTTTATCGGCTATTCGGTCGGCACAATTGGAATTCACCGCCTCGGACTGTTCCTCGCGCTGAATGCTGGTTTCTGGAGCGCGGTCTGCATCATCATTGCGGGGCCACTTTATGCAGGTGGCTGGCCGGAATGGTGGGAGTGGTGGCGCAACATTCCGATTTGGTCTTAATGGGAGGGTAAAGAAATGGCACGTTATCAGAACATATTTACCCAGGTGCAGCTGACCTATTCCCCTGAAATGGGAATGCCGCTGCCCGCACGGGACGAACGCCGTATCGAGATGACTGGTTTCAGTTACTGGATGGGCAAATTCGGGCAGGCTCAAATCGGTCCGATCTATCTAGGGTGGCTCGGCCTTGCCTCATTGCTGTTCGCTTTTTTTGCGATCGAGATTATCGGGTTTAACATGTTGGCGTCGGTCAACTGGAACCCGGTTGAATTTGTCCGCCAGTTCTTCTGGCTTGGGCTTTACCCCCCGGCACCTGAATATGGCTGGACGCCGTTTGTCCCATTGGCCAAGGGTGGCTGGTGGATTTTGGCAGGGTTCTTCCTGACCAGCTCGATACTGTTGTGGTGGGTGCGCGGATATCGTCGGGCTCGGGCACTTGGCATGGGCACGCATGTGTCCTGGGCATTTGCTTCGGCCATCTGGCTCTATCTCGTCCTCGGTTTCATCCGTCCATTCTTCATGGACAGCTGGGCAGAAGCAGTACCATTCGGTATCTTCCCGCATCTGGAATGGACGAACAATTTCTCGCTGCAATATGGCAACCTGTTCTACAATCCCTTCCACGCACTCTCGATCGTCTTCCTTTATGGCTCGGCGCTCTTGTTTGCCATGCACGGGGCAACGATCCTTGCGGTTGGCCGTTATGGCGGTGAACGTGAGCTGGAACAGATTACCGACCGTGGAACCGCATCCGAACGTGCTGCCTTGTTCTGGAGATGGACAATGGGCTTCAACGCAACGATGGAATCCATCCACCGTTGGGC
>JANMJX010000095.1:0-6252 GCA_031371575.1 Sphingomonadales bacterium | reverse complement strand
ACAAAGTCACGCCCAAACAGGCCATAGACCGCGTTGCCCAGCCTGGGCCGGTTGGCGTTATTATGCAGCACTTCCGCAATGCCGCCAAGATTGGCGACGGTACCGATTGCGACGTCGGACAACGGAATACGCACTTCGCTTCCCGCACCCGTTTTCTCGCGCCGTCGGATGGCTGCGAGCATGGCGAAGGCCGCGTACGCACCGCTAAGCAGGTCCCAGGCAGGCAAGACATGATTGACCGGCGCAGGGCCGGGCCCCGTAATCATGGGATAGCCAACGGCGTTGTTCACCGTATAATCCAGCGCTGGTGCACCATCTGGCCAACCCATGATGCGAACGGTGACGAGGTCAGCACGCCCTTCGGCCAGTTTTTCATGTGCCAAAAAACCCTCGGCGGGAAAATTGGTGATGAATTGGCCGGTTGCCTGAACCAGCGCCTGGAGCAACGCGCGGCCCTCTGGTCGGGACAAATCAAGCGCGACTGATTTTTTGGCGCGGTTGAGATTTTCCCAATAAAGCGAGTCATTCGCCTCGTTCACGGGCCAACGGTGATAATCCGGGCCGCCATTTATCTGGTCGACGCGAATGACCTCGGCTCCGAACTGGGCACAATAGAGACCAGCTGTGGGCGACGCGACAAAGGACGACGCCTCGATGATCCGCAGGCCGTCCAGCAAGTTATACATGCAAATAGCCGCCTGACATCAGGACGTGGCAGCCCATTCCCGCAGCATATGTTTCGCGATTTGCAGCTGCAGAATTTGCGTTGTACCTTCATAAATCCGGTAAATGCGCGCATCACGATAGAAGCGTTCGGCATCATATTCCGCCAGATAGCCAGCACCGCCGTATATCTGTACAACACGATCAACGACCCTGCCGCACATCTCGCTGGCAAACACCTTCACCGCAGCTGCCTTGCGCAGGACATTCTCGCCAGCGTCGGCGCGGCGGGCGGCATCTTCCAGCATGGCTTCGGCGGCATAGATTTCGATGTCGCTGTCGGCCAGCATCTGCTGGATCAACTGGAAATTGGCAATTGGTTCGCCAAACGCCTTGCGTTCATTGGCATAACGTAATGCACTGTCGAGAGCCCGGCGCGCGTAACCCGTGGCGGCTGCCCCAATTGAAAGGCGACCATTGTCCAGGCTCTTCATGGCAAAGGCAAAGCCCATGCCCTCTTCTCCGCCCAATATGGCATCCGCAGGCAATTTGACGTCGTCCATAACAATATCGGCAATGTGGCTGCCCGCCTGCCCCATCTTCTTGTCCGATTTGCCAACGCTGATGCCGGGCGTGTCCATTGGGACAATGAATGCCGAAACATGGGCGTTTTTGGGCAGTGCTTCCTTGCTGGTCCGCGCCATGATCAGCGCCACATTCGCAAACGGCGCATTGGTGATGTAGCGCTTGGTGCCATTCAAGACCCAGCCATTTCCTGATTTCACAGCCATTGTTTGCATCGCTGCGGAGTCGGATCCCGAGCCTGGTTCGGTCAGACCAAAGGAGGCAATTTCGCCCGCTGCCAACCGGGGAAGCCATTCTGCCTTTTGTGCTTCAGTGCCGCCATTTTTAAAAGCAGAACACACCATGCCGATATTGATCGAGGTGATTGACCGGTAGCACGGCATGGCATAGCTCAATTCGCGGATTGTGCGGACATATTGCTGGATGTTCATGCCCGCGCCGCCATATTCCTCGGGCATCGTCAAGCCAAACAGGCCCATCTCGCGCATTTCAGCGATGATGGGCTCGGGGATGATATCGGTTTCAAGAATTTCCTTTTCAGCCGGAATCAAACGCTCGCGAATATAGCGCTGCAGCTGTCCAATAAATTGCTCAAAAATGTCACTGTCCATCATCTTCCCTTCCCGGCAATGCGAAAATTTCGATTTTCTGCATTCAGTAGTTGCTAGTGGCTATCATAGCCTGTGTTCAAAACAATATGGGATAAAGCCGTGACATTCCGCTTGCTGCTTGTCGATGGAAAAGCTGTGCAACCGATATTTTCCTGGACCGAGGTTATTGATTGGATGTCAGGCGCAGGAGGCACACGCCACCAAGGGCTAGCCAGCACAGACAGCCCGTCTTCGTATCAAGCGCCCGTCCGTTTAAAAGGCGCCTGGCACTTCGCGCTGCGCTGTGTTGGCGTTTTCCGGCGCTGGCAAGACGCGACGTTCGTTGCGTGAAGATGCGCTTTGTGCGCTTTGGCCACCAGCGACTGCCGTACAACTGCGTCCAGCGATGAAGTCAAGCGCAGTGCGCAACGATGCCTCCGTTGGGTCCCCAAGCGGGCGCGAAATGTCATCTGCCGCCGCGCACGTGGTTTTCATAGTGCCCGCAAGGCCTGAATAATAATCGCCCTGTCCTGCGGCATTTTCTTTCGCAAATGCAACGACACGGATCCGATCGTCGCAGGCGCTCTGGTCGACCGCGATTTGTCCCACTGGCTTACCGAAACTGTTGCTTCCAATCAAAGCGGCGTTGACCCCAAGATATGGGACAAAGCTGTTCATGACCAGTTCGCTGGCCGACGCTGTTGCGTTTGTGGAAATGAAGGCGATTTTTACAGGTGATACCGATTGCGACTGCGCTATAAAACGCTTCGTTTCATTGTTGGATGCTTTTGACGTGCGGAAACGGGTTACAGTGAAGATATCGCTAGCAGCGCGATTCCCGCCCAGCAAGTCACCCATCAACTCCGCAGTCGAGACCAAGCCACCGCCATTATAGCGGAAATCGATGACAAAATTGGTAATCCCCTGCGCCCTGAAGTCGGCAAAGGCCGTGCGCAACTGGTTGTCCGCAGTCGAGATGAACGTACGCATGTTGATGTAGCCAACACGCACACCGCTATCGTTGATGACTTTGACGCCATAGCGTGAAGATAATGGCGAAATATTATAGTCCGCTTTGGCAATAGTGATGGTTCGTGTGCCCGTTGCGTCGGTAATGCGGAAAGCGCGGCTTGTACCCGCAGTGCTGGGACCCAGAGCATTTGTGACTCCAGCAGTTCCTTGTGCCGCTATGATGTCCGCGACGGGCGTGAGGCTCGTGGCGTCATTGCCTACCGCAATGATTTCAGTACCGCGGTCAAGGCCCGCTGCGAGCGCAGGCGCTCCCTCAAACGCCTCGATCACAAACAATCGGCTTCCCTGATACGATAAGCGGATACCAAATCCCGCGGACGCGCCGGAGTTGAAGAATGCATTTTCCTCCTGGATGGAGGTTACGTATGTAAAAAAGCGGTCCCGGCCCTGCGCGCGCGCGGTGGCGGTCAAAGCGTCGATATATGCCTGCACGCTTGTGTAGCTTGCAGGGCTCAATGTGGTGGGCAGCGTTTCGGGGAAAAGATACCATTCGTTAAGGACGGAGGCGGCGAAATTTTGGCGGCTGGTAAGACTGCAGCCAGTTGATGTCGGCGGCGATGTAGGCGGCGCCGAACCGGTTGGCGGTACGGTGACGGTACCTCCCCCTGAACCTCCACCTCCGCCGCATGCCGAAACACCAGCCGCCAAAATGAGTACGATGTTTTTTAGTGGCGCGCGACCCATGCTACAGTTCCTTTTATGTTTGCATCTTATTGCTCAAGCTTTGATGCACAACTGCCTTGTTGCTCACAAGTGACATTTCATTCCCGAACCTCTGATTAACAGCCACGGCTTACCGGGTTTTAACCTACATTGACTTGTCGGTCCGCCGCCGACATCGCAACTGAAAAGCGACTGTCTTCCCAGAGTACTGTTTTTATGCCTCCTGACCAGTTTACGCCCAAAGGGCTGCGAGTCCCAAGTGGGCGGATTTCCCGTATTGCGCGCTTTGGCAATATGGCAACCGGCATTGCTGGAAACATGTTGCTAGACGGCGCCAGGCAGCTTGCGCGTGGACGTCGGCCGACCGTCGGGGAATTGCTTATGACGCCCGCCAATGCGTTGCGGGTGACGCTGCAATTAGGACAGATGCGTGGCGCCGCGATGAAGTTGGGGCAGCTTGTGTCGATGGACACCGGAGATTTTCTTCCGCCCGAGCTAACCGACATTTTTGCAAGGTTGCGTGCGGATGCCCAGCATATGCCCCAAGGGCAATTGAATATGGTACTGACGCGGCATTGGGGAAAAAACTGGCGCGATCAGTTCCTCCATTTTGACGAGCAACCAATCGCTGCGGCGTCCATAGGGCAGGTGCACCGGGGATTGACAATCGATAATCAGGATGTCGCAATCAAAGTCCAATATCCCGGCGTGCGGCGCAGCATTGATAGCGACGTCGACAATGTGGCGACATTGCTGCGGCTGTCCAATATATTGCCGAGCACGCTGGATCTCACGTCGTTGCTGGCCGAAGCCAAGCGCCAGTTGCATGAAGAAGCCGACTATGTGCGCGAGGGCAAATGCCTGGAACAATTTGGCGCGTTGTTGGCAAATGACCCGCATTATATTGTCCCTGCTCTATACTCGCCCCTGAGTGGTAAGAATGTCCTGATCATGTCCTACATTGAAAGTGTGCCGATCGAGTCGTTAATTGATGCCCCACAAGAAGAACGCGACCGGGCCATGACATTATTGATTGAGCTCGTGCTGCGCGAACTGTTTGAATTCCGCCTCATGCAAACCGACCCCAATTTTGCGAACTACAGATATGATCCGGCAACCAAGCGCGTGGTGTTATTGGACTTCGGCGCGACGCGCACTTTGCCCGATAGGATCGTTGACCAGTATCGCAGGTTGCTCAACATGGGTCTGGCTGGCGACAAGGACGGGGTATTGGCGGCCGTGCTCGATATCGGTTTTATGAACCCACAGACCGTCAAACAGAATAGCCGCGAAATCGACAAGCTCGTTGGAGCGGCAATTGATATGGTGCAGCTACAGGGTCCGTTTGACTTTAGCCGGACTGACTTTGTCACCGATATGCGCGACGAAGGCCTGACAATCGCTGCAGACCGTCGCAATTGGCATATTCCGCCGTCTGATCCATTGTTTGTCCAACGCAAACTTGGTGGAATATTCCTGCTCGCCAGCCGATTGAAAGCCCGCGTCGACGTGCGCAGCATGTTGGATCGCTATATTTGAAGACTGTACCGTTTGGGTGTTCCAACATGCCAATCGACTATTCCGTCTTATTGAAAAAACCGATTAGGCATTGAAAAATCAGTTGTTGGACTAAATCACCATATTGCTGTCTTCGACCGCAAAACAAGAACCTCTCTCCACCACAAAGGATACATTACATGGGAATCATCGGGTCAAGCCTGAAGCCTTTCGCTGCGCAATCATATAAAGCAGGGAAGTTTGTTGAAGTTACCGACGCTGACGTAAAGGGCAAATGGGCCGTCTTCTTCTTCTACCCTGCGGACTGGACCTTTGTGTGTCCAACCGAGTTGGAAGACCTTGCTGACCAATATGGCGACCTGCAAGCGATGGGCGTTGAGGTCTATTCGGTATCCACCGATACGCATTTCAGCCACAAGTCATGGCATGACAGCTCACCAGCGATCAGCAAGATCAACTTCCACATGCTGGGCGACCAGAACCATGTGATCAGTAACAATTTCGGCGTGCTGCGTGAAGGTCAGGGTCTTGCAGACCGCGCGACTTTTGTCGTTGACCCAGATGGCGTGATTCAGGTCATGGAAATCACCTGCGAAGGCGTAGGACGCAATGCCGTCGAACTCGTTCGCAAGATCAAGGCTGCGATCTATGTGCGTGAGCACCCCGGTCAGGTCTGCCCAGCAAAATGGGAAGAAGGCAGCGAAACGCTTGCCCCTTCGATTGACCTTGTCGGCAAGATCTAAGCCAACCTTGGCGTGCTGCGTCCTCGGGCGCGGCACGCATCCTGCGCTTTTCCAGTAACTGAAGCCGCCGGCGTTCGCGGAGCGATAGTACTGGTTTGAAAGAGACCCCAGATGCTTGATGCAGCAACCACCGCCCAGCTTAAAACCTATCTGGCCAACTTGCGCACGCCCGTTGAACTTGTGGCCACGCTGGATGACACGCCCAAGTCCTCAGAAATGCGGGCGCTCGTTGAAAGCGTCGCGGAACAATCGCACTTATTGTCGGCGCGGTTCGATGGTCATGCCGACCGCGTTCCTTCTTTTGCAATCCGACGCGCGGATGGCACGGCCGAAACACATTTTGCGGGGCTTCCACTGGGCCACGAATTCACGTCGCTTGTACTGGCTTTGCTGCACATGGGCGGACATCCGCCAAAAGAAGAGGCGGAACTGCTTGAATCGGTGAAGGCGCTTGAAGG
>JANMJX010000076.1:0-10894 GCA_031371575.1 Sphingomonadales bacterium | reverse complement strand
ATAGCCGGCTTTTTCCTTCTCTATGTTGCGGTGACCGGACTTTCCATTCCGGGCGCTGCGATCATGAGCCTGGTCGCAGGCGCATTATTTGGCGTGGTGGTCGGCAGCATCATCGTCTCTTTTGCCTCAACCATCGGTGCGACATTGGCCTTTCTCAGCGCACGTTTCGTGTTGCGTGACTGGGTGCAGACCAAATTCGGGGAACGTTTGCGCGCAATAGACGACGGCCTTGAAAAGGACGGCGCTTTCTATCTGTTTACGTTGCGGCTTATCCCTGTGTTTCCATTTTTCGTCATCAACCTGTTGATGGGGCTGACGCGAATCAAGACCCGCAGTTTTTTCTGGGTCAGCCAATTGGGTATGCTGCCCGCCACAGTCGTGTTCGTGAATGCGGGTACGCAAATCAGCCGGATCGAAAGCACGAAAGGGCTTTTGTCGCCGACATTGATTGCCTCCTTCGTTGCGCTTGCTCTTTTTCCATGGGTCGCAAAGGGCCTTGTCGGTATCGCAAAGCGCAGCCGTGGCTGACCGCTGGCAAAAGCCGAAACGGTTTGACCGCAACCTGATCGTCATCGGTGCAGGGTCGGCCGGATTGGTCTCTTCCTATATTGCCGCGATGGTGAAGGCCAAGGTGACCTTGATCGAGGCCCACGAGATGGGTGGCGATTGCCTCAACACCGGGTGCGTCCCGTCAAAGGCACTGATCAAAAGCGCCAAGGTGGCGCACCAGATAGCCGATGCAGGGCGTTTCGGTATTTCCGGCGGTACTCCAGTTGTCGATTTCCCTGCCGTCATGCGCCGCGTGCGTGACGTGATCAGTACGATCGAACCGCACGACAGTGTTGAGCGCTTCACTGGCCTTGGGGTCGATTGCGTCAAGGGCTATGCGCGCTTTGTCGATCCGTGGACGGTGGAAATCAACGGCGAACGCCGGCTGACGGCCAAAGCCTTTATCATTGCGACAGGCGCTGCGCCCTTCATCCCGGAATTGCCGGGGGTAGAGGACAGTAATTATCTGACCAGCGAGACTTTGTGGGATGCCATGGCCACGCGGCCAAGTGCGCCTGGCAGGCTGGTCATATTGGGGGGCGGCCCGATTGGCTGCGAACTGGCGCAAGCGTTTCAGCGGCTTGGATCGCAGGTGACCATGATCGAGATGGGCGACCGTCTGCTCCAGAAGGAAGATGCTGATGCCGCAGCACTGGTTTCGGCGCGTTTGCAGGCAGAAGGCGTTGCTGTCCTTACCGGACACCGCGCAATGCGTTTCGAGCCGGGCAAGAATCTGGTCATTGCAGGGCCGGAAGGCGAAACCACCATGGCATATGATGACATCATCATCGCGGTCGGGCGCAAGCCGCGCGTGGCTGGCTTTGGCCTGGAAGAGCTTGGACTATTGGTGGATGGCCGGCTTGAAAATGATGCTTTCCTGCGCACCAACCTGCCCCACATATTATGCGCTGGCGATGTTGCGGGAAAACAGCAGCTCACCCATGGCGGCAGCCATGAGGCCTGGTATGCCAGCGTCAATGCGCTCGCCCGTCCGTTCAAGAAATACCGGACCGATTATCGCGTTTTGCCACGGGTGACCTATACCGAGCCCGAGCTGGCTACGGTTGGCCTGACCGAGGCAGAGGCGAAAGAGCAGGGCATCGCCTTTGATCTCACGCGTTACGACCTCGATGATCTCGACCGCGCGATTGCCGAAAGCGAAGCGCATGGCTTTGTCAAAATCCTCACCGCACCAGGTAGCGACACGATCCTCGGCGCAACGATCATTGGCCAGAATGCGGGCGAGATATTGGCTGAGGTCACCTTTGCGATGAAGCACAAGATGGGGCTACGCAAGATCTTGCAGACCATTCATCCCTATCCGACATGGGCTGAAGCGAACAAATATGCAGCCGGGCAATTTGGCCTGGCACGCAAGCCGGAGGCGTTGCTGAAATGGGCGGAACGCTGGTTCCGGTGGCAGCGCGGCTAGCGAAAGACGCGTATCGCAAGCACGACGCGCTGGACGACGGTCAACATGCAAAGCGCGGCAAAAATAACCGCCAGCGTCGGGAAATATACCGGAAACACACAGAAAAGCAGAAAAAAGGCGATCGTCTCCGCGCCCTCCATCAATCCCGTTGAATAGATAAATGCCTTGGGGCCGTGCGCACCGTCATCGGATGTACGCCGCGCAGATATGGCGGCAAATGCCAGAAAGCTGACCGCAGTGAGCGTGAAGCTGGCCACAAGGAGCAAGGCTGGCATCTGATTGAATGGGCTGGACAATGCGAATGCGACTGGAACCGCAAGGTAGAACAGATAATCGCAAAGCGTGTCGAGATATCCGCCCATTTCGGTTGGCCCGTTAATTCGCGCGATGGCGCCATCAAGTCCGTCAAAAATCCGGTTCAGGACGATGAGGCAGAAAGCTGTGACAAAGTTGGACTGCAGGATGCAAAATGCCGCGCCAAGGCCGATAATGGCTCCACTTAAGGTGATGGTATTGGCAGAAAGGCGGATATCAACGATCAGGGTAGCCAGCCGGACGAGCGTGGGGTCAACCCATCGGCGCAGCGCCACATCAAACATGGCTTGCGACCGTCATTTCTTCGCCAGCAAATCCTTGAGCCCAGCAAGGGCGCCAGTCGGAACAACCTCATCCTCGCTTTTCACGCCTGCGGCCTTCAGCATTTTCTCAGCCTCGGGACTGCGTGGATAAGGGTTCAGGGCAAGGCCAAGCGATTGGGCCACCGCTTCGCCCAGATCGAAAGTCTGGCCATCATGAAACATTGTGTCGCAGTCCTCCGGCGCAAGCTCAAGCTCGACTTCGCCGCTGACCAGTGGTTCCGGGATAAACCGGATATGCACGGCTTCGTCCATCATTGCTGGCACGGGATCATGCGAGGCGATGCAAAATTGCGCAAGATCCGCAGTGAAGCGGCCGGTTGCGACTACGTCGTCTCCGTCATGCGCGAGCGATATGTTGGCCTTGAGCGAATCGAGCGCAGCAAGGTCAAACCGCGCCATCAGGCCAGCGCGTGCAACCTGGTCCGCGCTCAACTCGATATTCCGGCTGTGGCTGCCGATTTCCGAAAGCTTGATGACAAGGCTGAACTCGTTGGCCGTCACCATTTGGCGTCGCCCTCGACGATCATATCGGGCAATTGCGCTCCCAGCGCACGTTCGACGTCCAGTAGCCCCTGCCGCGTGTGGGCAAGCGCCTCCGGTGACGGTGCGACGCCGCGGTAGATGTTGCGGAGCAGCGCGTCGTCAAGCATGGCCGTATCCGCCATCGCCGCGCGCAAAGCGCCGAGGCGCCCGCCGACCGCACTCATGATCTGGCCGATATGCTTGCCGACAATCATGTCGCCAATCCCCACCTCACGCAGTTGCCCGTCCATATCGTCAACAAACACCTCGGTCAGGCGCGCCATATCAAGCGCATGGCTCTTGCTGTCTTCAAGCCGCAGCAGGACCAGTGACAGGATTGCCGCGACCATGTCGAACCGGCCATCAAGGCTGTCAGGCACCTGACCGTCGACATACCAATGCGGTTCGCGCGCCTTGGCAACGATCTGGTTGTACAACGGGATCAGCTTCAATTTGGGGTCGGGTTGCCCGCTACCGAAAAGTCTTTTGAATAATGTCATAACAAAGCAGTTTCATCCTTACTCATCGGGCATTCATCTGGGATTGCATATTGATATTGCGCCTTAAGGATGCAATGGCAAAGCCCAAGTTTAGTGGATTAGCGGAGAAGTCTATGCGCGCGTCGCAAATTGCCGGTCTTGCAACATTGATTGCCGCCATGTCGCTCTCCTCGGGCTGCACCCGCTTGCGTACGCATCAGGGCTATATTGGCGACGAGACATTGTTGAAGGCGGTTCAGCCAGGGGTCGACAACAAGGCGTCGGTCCAGGCCTCGCTTGGCCGCCCGACATTCGTTGGCCAGTTTGACCAGAATGACTGGTATTATTACTCGCGCGACGCCAAGCAATTGGCATTTTCGCAGCCTGTGGCCGACAAACAATATGTGCTGAAGGTCCGTTTTGACCCTGCCGGCAATGTCGCATCGGTAACCCAGACCGGCAAGGAGCTGATTTCCAAGATCAGCCCGGAAGGCGACAAGACCCCGACGCTTGGCCGCAACACCAGCTTCTTTGAAGAAATCTTTGGCAATATCGGCTCCGTTGGCGCAGGCAGCGGTCAAGGCGCGACGCCCAACAGCCCGAATTAAGGCGAGACTGGTGCCGAGCGTCGTACCAGCTTTTCGCGGTCTCGGAACGACAGCTACCTATATTTCATTGTCACCCTG
Source organism: Sphingomonadales bacterium (assembly GCA_031371575.1). GTDB lineage: Bacteria > Pseudomonadota > Alphaproteobacteria > Sphingomonadales > Sphingomonadaceae > Sphingorhabdus_B. The sequence goes on along the minus strand of JANMJX010000076.1, from coordinate 6,588 downwards.
AATTAGGTTCAGGGTCTATCTAGAGACATCAACCCTTCGTGGCATTTGGGCCCGATGGATGCTGAAACAAGTTCAGCATGACGTCGTGTACACGCGTCATAAAAGTTGCCGGGTTCGCAACAAAGCTATTCCGTAACCCCAGCAGCCGCGAGGACTGCAAGCGTCACGAGGTCGCTGGTGCTTGATGCCATCGTGGCGACCTGAACCTGGCGTTCGATTCCCAGAAGCATCGGACCAATCACCTGATCGCCTCCAAGCTCGCGCAACAATTTGGCTGAAAGATTTGCCGACTGCAGGCCGGGCATGACCAGAACGTTCGCAGGCGCAGACAGGCGGCAGAACGGGTAATTCTTCATCAACGCCGGGTTCAATGCAACGTCGGGCGGCATATCGCCTTCATATTCGAAGTCGGGCCGGCGGGCATCGAGCAAGGCCACGGCCTCGCGAATATTATTGAGCCATGTTCCGGCCGGATTGCCAAAGGTCGAAAATGACAGGAAAGCCACGCGCGGCACATGCCCCATGCGCCGGGCCACCGCTGCAGTCTTTTCCGCGATATGCGCCAGTTCCTCTGCGCTTGGGCGCTCGTTTACCGTCGTATCGGCAATGAACACCGTGTGGGTTTTGCCGACCATGACGTGAATACCAAAGGGCACCGCATCCTTTTTCGGGTCAAGAACGCGGCGCAGTTCGCGCAGCGTCTGCCCGAAAGTACGGGTGACGCCTGTGATCATGGCATCGGCCTGATCCATCTGGAGCAGAAGCGCGCCGAAGATGTTCCGGTCACGGTTGACCATGCGTTGAATATCACGGCGCAGATAGCCGCGCCGCTGCAGCCGGTTGTAAAGCCGGTCGACCATTTTGTCGACAAGCGGGCTTTGGACGCTGTTGTGGATTTCATATTCGTCCGGATTGGCGCCAAGTCCGATGAGCTTTTCAATGACCCGCGCATCCCGCCCGATCAACACAGGTATACCATAGCCATCCTGTTTAAACTGGACCGCAGCGCGCAGGACGACATCCTCTTCCGCCTCGGCGAAAATGACGCGCTTGGGTTTCGCGCGGGCAGCTTCATAAACCTGCGTGAGCGCAGATGTGGTCGGGTTCTGCCGCGCGCGCAAGTTGGCGCGATAAGCGTCCATATTGGCAATCGGTTTTTGCGCCACACCCGAATCCATCGCCGCCTTGGCCACGGCGGAGGCAACGATTTCCATCAACCGCGGGTCAAAGGGCGACGGAATGATATAATCCCGGCCGAATTTGTGCATCAGGCCGCCATAAGCTGCGGCAACTTCTTCGGGCACGGTTTCACGCGCCAGTTGCGCAAGCGCATGGGCCGCGGCAAATTTCATGGGCTCGTTGATCGTGGTCGCGCGCACGTCCAATGCGCCGCGGAACAGGAACGGGAAGCACAGGACATTGTTGACCTGATTGGGAAAGTCAGAGCGGCCAGTTGCAATGATCGCATCAGGCCGTGCGGCGCGTGCCACGGGCGGCGAAATTTCGGGATCAGGATTGGCCATCGCAAAGATAATCGGCTGATCGGCCATCGATCTTACCATATCTGCGCTCAACGCATTGGCAGCCGACAGCCCCAGAAAGACGTCGGCGCCCACAATGGCTTCTGCCAGACTGCGCGCCGAGGTCTTCGCCGCATGGGCCGATTTCCATTGGTCCATACCCTCGGTCCGGCCCTGGTAAATCACGCCCGTGCGGTCGCACATGATGACATTGTCATGCGGCACGCCCATGCCCTTGATCAGCTCGGTACAGGCAATCGCTGCAGCGCCAGCGCCATTGCAGACAACCTTGATATCCTTGAATGACTTTCCAGTTAGCGCACACGCGTTGATCAACCCTGCGGCAGCAATAATCGCGGTGCCATGCTGGTCATCATGAAAGACCGGAATGTTCATCCGTTCTTTCAACGTCTGTTCAATGATGAAACAATCAGGCGCGGCGATGTCTTCGAGGTTGATGCCGCCAAATGTCGGCTCGAGCAATTCCACTGCGTCAATGAAACGTTGCGCGTCCTGTGTATTTACCTCGATATCGATCGAATCGACATCGGCGAACCGCTTGAAAAGAACGGCCTTGCCTTCCATCACCGGTTTCGATGCAAGCGCGCCCAGATTGCCCATGCCGAGAATGGCCGTGCCATTTGATATCACCGCAACAAGATTGCCCTTGGCGGTGTAATCATAAGCCGCAGCCGGATTGTCATAGATAGCTTGCACCGGCACCGCGACGCCGGGCGAGTACGCCAGCGACAGATCACGCTGAGTCGCCATCGGCTTGGTCGCGACGATTTCGATTTTCCCAGGGCGTCCCTGCGAATGGAAATCCAACGCTTCCTGCGGGGTGATTTGGACATCACTATCGTTCATTCTTGGCCCTGACCGGTTATCATGTATTTATCAGCCCCTAACGCGGTGGTGACGTAAGGGCAAGCATTGCCCCGCCCGACCGGCTTCGCTAACGCATGCTTTATGGCGGGGGACAACACACCGACACCAATGATGGTGCAATATCTTGGTTTGAAAGCCAAGGCAGGCGATTGCCTGCTGTTCTATCGCATGGGCGATTTTTTCGAGCTGTTCTTTGACGACGCGCGCGTGGCGGCTGCAACGCTTGATATCGCCCTGACCTCGCGCGGGGAACATGACGGCCAGCCAATTCCGATGTGCGGCGTGCCAGTCCACGCCGCCGAAGGCTATCTGGCACGGTTGATCAAGGCGGGGCACAGGGTCGCGATTGCCGAGCAGACCGAAAGCCCTGAAGTGGCAAAGGCGCGCGGCGGATCGAAAACATTGGTTTCGCGCGATATCGTGCGATTTGTCACGGCAGGCACGTTGACCGAAGACAGCCTGCTCGACAGCTGGGCATCCAATATGCTGGTGGCCATCGCGCAAGTGGGGGAATTTTTTGGCCTCGCAGCCGCCGATATTTCGACCGGCTATTTCGAACTTGTCACGGTGCCAGCCGGCGCGCTTGAGGCCGAGCTTGCACGGCTTGCCGCAAGCGAGGTCGTCGTAGCTGATGGCTGCGCGCATGCGCCGCCGGACGCAATTCTGAGACCGCGAACGGATTTTGACAGCTTGTCGGGTGGCGAACAGCTGAAGCAACATTTCGCGCTTGCGACACTCGAAAGCATTGGCCCGGTGACGCGCGCTGAGCAGGCAGCGGCAGGCGGACTGATCGCCTATCTCGCGCATGCCGGAAAAGGCAAGATGCCGTTCCTCAAATTGCCCGTCCGGCGCGAGGTGCATGCCCATTTGCTGATTGACCAGGCAACGCGTGACAGCCTTGAAATCAACAGCGCCAGCAAGGGTGGACGCGCTGGTTCATTGCTGGCCGAGGTCGACCGGACAGTCACGGGCGCTGGCGCGCGGCAGTTGGCGGCGGACCTTGCCGCGCCATTGATGGACAAGCTGAAAATCGATGCGCGGCTATCGCTGGTGCAATGGTTCCATGACGCGCCTCTGACGCGCGATGCCGTGCGCGCATCCTTGCGGCAGTTGCCCGACATAGCGCGTGCGCTTGGCCGCGTGGTGGCAGGTAGGGGCAGCCCGCGTGACCTCGGGCAAATCCGCGACGGGCTTGATGCGGCGCGCGCCTTGCGTGAACGGCTTGGCATTATGGAGGGCAGGCCGGAAATGCTTGACGCGCTTCTGCCGGCTTTGGATGGCCATGGGCACATGGTGGACCATCTGACCCGCGCTCTGGTCGCATCGCCGCCCACCGATACCGCGCAGGGCGGCTACATCGCCGAGGGCTATGATTCGGCCTTGGACGTGCTGCGGGTCGCTGGCCGCGATGGCCGTCAGGCGATTGCGCAGCTCGAGACGCGTTATCGCGACATGATAGGCATATCGGCGCTCAAGATTCGGCACAATGCCGTGCTTGGCTATTTTGTCGAGGTCCCTGCCAAGCATGGCGATGCGCTGATGGCGCCGGGTACTGGCTTTACCCATCGGCAGACGATGGCAGGCGCAGTTCGGTTCAATTCGCCCGAACTGCATGAGGAAGCGGTACGGATTACGCAGGCTGGCGGTCATGCTTTGGCTGCAGAGGCTGCGCATCTCGAGGACCTTATTGCTGTTGTGATGGCGCGACGGGACTTTATTGCCGCCAGTGCGGACGCCCTGGCACGGCTTGACGTATCGGCGGCGCTTGCCGAGCGTGCGGCGGAAAGCAACTGGTGCCGCCCGGGCTTTGTCGCGCACCCCTGTCTGGAAATAGAGGGCGGGCGCCATCCCGTGGTGGAAAGCGCGCTGGCCAAATCAGGTGACCGCTTCATTGCCAATGACTGCAAGCTGTCGCCCGAAAAACGGCTTTGGCTGGTCAGCGGGCCCAATATGGGCGGCAAGTCGACATTTCTGCGGCAGAATGCATTGATCGTGCTGCTGGCACAGGCAGGCAGCTATGTTCCTGCGACATCGGCGCGGCTTGGGCTGGTCGACCGCCTGTTTAGCCGCGTGGGCGCTTCGGACAATCTGGCGCGCGGCCGTTCCACCTTCATGGTCGAGATGGTCGAGACCGCCGCCATTCTCGCGCAGGCGACCGAACGCAGCTTTGTCATATTGGACGAGGTTGGGCGCGGCACGTCAACCTATGACGGCTTGGCCATTGCATGGGCTGTGGTTGAGGGGATTCACGAGACCAACCGTTGCCGCTGTCTGTTTGCCACACATTATCACGAACTGACGCGACTGTCGGAAAGCCTTGACGCGCTATCGCTGCACCATGTCCGGGCAAAGGAATATAAAGGCGATCTCGTTCTGCTGCACGAGCTTGCGGATGGGCCAGCCGACCGCAGCTATGGCATCGCGGTGGCCAAGCTTGCTGGCCTGCCGCCACAGGTGGTTGCGCGCGCCAGCTCGGTCTTGGCCAAGCTGGAAAAGGGCCGCGCCGAAACGGGCGGGCTTGCGGCCGGGCTTGGCGACCTGCCCTTGTTCAGCGCTGCGCTGGACGCTGCCGAGGCAAAGGTCGATGCGTTGCGCGACAAGCTGACGGGTCTCGACATCGACGCGCTCAGCCCGCGCGCTGCGCTTGATTTGCTTTATGAGCTTAAGCGCGCGGCGGGCGAAAGCTGATCAGGTCAGCGACAGGAAAAGCCCGGCCAAAGCTGCACTCATCAGGTTGGACAGGGAGCCGGCGGCAAGCGCCTTGAGGCCAAGCCGCGCGATCACTGGCCGCTGATTTGGGGCAAGGCTTCCGGTGACCGCCATCTGGATAGCAATCGAACTGAAATTGGCAAAGCCGCACAAGGCAAAGGTGACGATGCCCACCGTCGCCGCCGACAAGCTTTGGTGCGCCCCCAAGTCGATGAATGCGACAAATTCGTTGAGTACGATTTTGGTGCCGAATAATCCCCCAGCTTCAAGCGCTTCATTCCACGGCACACCGATCAGGAACATGACTGGCGCGAAGATATAGCCGACGATTTGCTGGAAACTGAGCGTTGGCAAGCCGAACCAGCCCCCAACGCCGCCCAATATGCCATTGGCCAAAGCCACCAAAGCGACAAAGGCAAGCACCATCGCACCCACGGCCACGGCGAGGCGGACACCTGTCTGCGCACCCTGCGCTGCGGCCATGATGATGTTGGCGGGTTTTTCCTCACCATCGTCATGCACCATCACTGGCTCGTCATCCGGATGTGGATTGGCCAATGCGGGGTCGCCATCTGCCAAAGCAATGGGCGGCACATCGGGCATCATGATTTTGGCCATCAATATGCCGCCTGGCGCCGACATGAATGCCGCCGCCAGCAGATAATCGATGCGGATACCCATGGAGGCATAAGCCGCCAATATGGTTCCGGCGACGCCCGCCATGCCAACCGTCATGACGCAGAACAACTGTTCAGGTTTGAGGGCAGCCAGATAGGGCCGAATGACCAAAGGCGATTCCGACTGGCCGACAAAGATGTTCGCAGCCGCGCACAGGCTTTCGACTTTGGAAATGCCTGTAACCTTTTGCAGCCCGCCACCAATCCAGCGGATGACATATTGCATGATACCGAGATAATAGAGGATGGAAATCAGGGACGCGAAAAAGATGATCACGGGCAGCGCCGCAATGGCAAAGCTGTTGCCACCGATTTCAGGTGAGGCAAGCGGGCCAAAGATGAATTCGGTCCCTTTGGCGGAATAGCCAAGCAAATTGGACACGCCAGTCGACGCGGCATTTAATGCGACTTTGCCCCATGACGTGTACAAGACCAGGGCAGCAACGCTTGCCTGCAAGGCAAAGGCTGCACCAACCACACGAAACTTGATGGCACGACGGTTTGACGACAGCAGGAACGCAATCGCCAGAATGACAATCATGCCACCAAAACTCATCAAAATATGCATATGTACTTTCCCCGAAACCGCACCACGGGCCCGTTTGTGCACTGCACGCCTGCGGCTCCGGCATGACGGCAATTTATAACTCCCGTCCGCGACCTAGCGCCATCGTTGGCCTTGCGCCATTTAAATTAGACGCTAGTCAGTTTTGCATGACTGACCAGACCACATCCGGCACCGCGTTAAGTGCCATCCCGCGCTCGCTTTTTGTCTTTGCGATTTTCTACGGCGG
>JANMJX010000040.1:0-26668 GCA_031371575.1 Sphingomonadales bacterium | reverse complement strand
CGGTGCCTTCACTGACTTTCCGTTTTTCAGGCGCAGCTGGCCATAATGCGGGTAAATATCGTCAATAGCCTTCAATTCGGCGAGCAGACTATCGCTGTCTGCGTCAGGCCCAATGGCCATTGCCCGCAGCCGGACGGTTTCGGAAACCGTACCTGTTTTGCGCATTGCCGCCAATTCATCGGCGCGAGCGGTGCGCTGCGCTATGCCGATTTCAATGTCCGCGCCAAGGATCGTCTGCCCACGCCGCGACAGCTCATCCGAGATGCCAGCGGTGAGACTGCCGATCGCGGCCAAGGTGGCGACCCCGAGAAACAGGCAAATGGCAAGCAAGCGGAGCCCGCGGATACGCGCGGACAGGTCGCGGCGGGAGATGCGCCAAATGGCGGCGATCGAGAGACTCAAGCCGCGCTCTCCACGACATGACCGTCGTGCATGGAAATCACGCGGTCACATTTGCGCGCAAGTTCGGGGTCATGCGTGATGATCAGCAATGTCGCGCCCAATGCAGCGCGGCGTTCGAACAAAAGGTCGACGATGGACGTTCCCGTTGATCCGTCGAGATTGCCCGTTGGCTCATCGGCAAAGATGATTTTGGGGCCAGCGGCCATCGCTCTGGCGATAGCGACACGTTGCTGCTCCCCGCCAGACAACTGCGATGGATAATGCGTCAGCCGATGGCCAAGGCCAACGGCTTCCAATTCGCTTTGCGCGCGGCCGAAGGGATCGGGTATGCCGGCCAGTTCAAGCGGGATAGCCACATTCTCCAGCGCAGTCATGGTGGGCAACAAGTGGAAGGCCTGCAAGACGATACCAATGCGCCCGCGCCGCGCGCGCGCCAGTTCGTCTTCATCAAGTTTGGTAAAGTCGAGACCGTCCACCAGGACGGTTCCGCCGCTGGCCTGCTCCAGTCCTGCAAGAACCGCCATCAAGGAAGACTTGCCTGACCCCGACGGGCCAAGCAAGGCAACGCTGCTGTCATATGGCACCTCAAGGTCCACCCCGCGTAAGATCGACACGGATGCGTCGTTGCTGCCAAGGCTGAGGGTGACATTTGCCGCGCGGATTGCCATATCCGCTTTGTGATTGACCGGAGCGTGCAAGGAAAAATCCTTATGAGAAGTTTTTGGCTATATGGTGCGTTATGTGTCGCAATCCAAGGGCTGTCGGCATGCGGGTCTAATCCTGTACCCGAAAACAAGGCCGAAATGCAGAAGACGGCAAAGACCGAACAATATGACCGGCTGGTGGTAGCATTCGGCGACAGCCTCTATGCCGGATATCGGCTGGCACCCGGCGAGGGACTTGCGCCCCAGTTGCAAAAGGCATTGGAGGCGGATGGCATCAATGCGCGTGTCCATAATGCCGGCGTGTCCGGTGACACCACAGCAGCAGGCAAGGATCGCCTCACTTTCGTACTCGATAATCTCGATAGAAAACCCGACTTGGTCGTGCTTGGATTGGGCGGCAACGATATGTTGCGCGGGATCAAGCCCGAAGAAACCAGAGCAAATATGACTGCCATGCTGGACGAGTTGAAGCAGCGGAAGATCCCGGTGGTCCTGACGGGCATGTTGGCGGCGCCAAATATGGGGCAGGATTATGGAAAGGCGTTTAACGGCATTTTCCCGCAACTGGCGAAGCAATATGATGCCGCGCTCTACCCGTTTTTCCTTGATGGCGTGGTAACAGATGCCGCATTGATGCTGCCTGACAACATCCATCCCAACGCCAAAGGCGTTACGCGAGTCGTCGAAGGATTATCGCCGCTGGTCGAAGCTGCTTTGAAGGCACAGGACAAAGCTGTATTAGAAAAATAATACAGCTGGGGACGGAAGTGCTTGAAATACAGAGGCACTCGTTCCATCTGTAATGAGTTAAATGGACAGAGGGATTTGGCGATGTCGACTGAAACAGTAACCCAGACCGTTCAAGAGCTGAAGCTCACACCGCCGGATCCGGTGGCTACGGTTGCACCGCAACAGGCGATGGGGCTGGTGCCAGTCACCGACGAGCAGCAAAGCAAGCTGGCACAGCGGGTTGAGGCCTATGTTGCTGATTTGATCGCGCAGGACGTCAACAGCCCTGAATTTGGCAAGCGCGTGGACCAGCTGACCAACATGGGTCGCAAGGAAATCATGGAGGCGTCAGCGCAGTCCAACCGCTTTCTAGACAAGCCCATTCGCCGGATGGATGAAGGCTCAGGTGTAGGCGCCGACCTTGCCGAATTGCGGCGCGTTGTGGAAGATCTCGACCCTTCGAAAAAGGGCAATCTGATGACCAAGCAGAAACTGTTCGGCATCATCCCCTTCGGCAATAAGCTGCGCAATTATTTCGACAGCTATCAAAGCTCGCAGACGCATATCAGCTCAATCCTCGGCCGGCTGGGCAATGGCAAGGATGAGCTGTTGATGGACAATGCCGCCATTGACGTGGAGCGGCAAAATCTGTGGGTTGCCATGGGCAAGCTCGAGCAGATGATCGTCATGTCCAAGCAGCTTGATGCCAAACTGGAAGAAAAGGCGGCTGAGCTTGAACTCTCAGACCCTGCAAAATCTCGTGCAATTAAGGAAAGCGCGCTATTTTATGTGCGGCAACGCACGCAGGATTTGCTCACGCAGATGGCCGTTACAGTGCAGGGATATCTCGCGCTCGATCTTGTAAAGAAGAACAATGTCGAGTTAGTGAAAGGCGTTGATCGCGCGTCGACAACGACGGTGGGTGCATTGCGTACGGCTGTGACCGTCGCGCAGGCGATGACCAACCAGAAGCTGGTGTTGGACCAGATTACGGCCCTCAACACGACTACGGCCAATATCATCGACAGCACTGGACAGTTGCTGCGCGACAATACGGGCCGGATCCATGAACAGGCGGCGGCATCGACCATTCCGCTTGAGACCTTGAGCCGGGCGTTCCAGAATATTTATGACACGATGGATGCTATCGACACGTTCAAATTGAAGGCACTCGACAGCATGAAACAGACGTCAGAAGCGCTCGAAAAAGAAGTTGAAAAGTCCAAGGGCTATATCGCGCGCGCCGAAGGTCAGGCACAGGCTGTCAAGGCCACACAGGACAGTGGCTTGCTCGCCGCACTCGAGGGATAACGCAGTGCCGCATTATCCCAGTCATTTCCGGGCAAGCGGGAACGTCTCTTTTTAGGTAAATTATGAACGGCCCTGCATCTCAATCCGACGACACCCTGACCGCTGCGGCCCGATCGTTGCGCAATGTGCGCATGAAGCCAATTGGCTCAAAGAGCCAGGCACTGCGCCGTGCGCATTTTTGGGGCAAGCTCAGCAAGGCGGTCGTTGCCGTGGGGGTCATCTTGATCTCGGCTGGAATTGTTGGTGCCATCATTGATGGCATTGGTTTCTGGGGGGTGATGATCACGGCATTGGTCGGCGCCGCCGCAGCCTATGTGATGATGCGTTATCCCGAAATGCCCATGCCAACGACCGAAAGCCTGCGCCAAACCGATCTGGCAACCTTGGCAGGCAAGACGGAAATCTGGCTTGAAGCGCAGCGACCTGCTTTGCCGGCACCGGCGGTGACGCTGATGCAGGATATCGGCTTACGGTTGGACCAGCTCGCACCCCAGCTTCAAACGCTCGACGAAAACGACCCCGCTGCGCGCGAAGTGCGCAAGCTGGTGGGCGAACATTTGCCTGAGCTAATCAACGGCTATAAGAAAATACCTGATAGCCTGAAGCACAAGGAACATGCAGGAAAGACACCTGCACAGCAGCTCGTTGACGGGTTGAAAACGATTGATCGGGAAATTGAAACCATGACCGGACAGATTTCGCGCGGGGAGCTCGACAAGCTTGCGGTGCGTGGACGGTATCTCGAGATGCGTTACGACAATGCGGATTCCAGCGAGTAGGCGTTATTCGCACCGGCCAATTGGTCATCCAAATCGTATAGAAGCACCGGCGATATGTGAAGCTGCACTGCGCCCATTTTTGCGCTATAGCTGCAGCTATGGTTCACGACGGCAATGGCGCCCCGCCCGACATTTGCGAAATTGAGACGGTGTTATCCGACGGACGGCCCGTGTGCCTGCGCACGATCCGGCCAAGCGACGAAGCGCGAATCCGTTCGGGTATCACGGAAATGTCGGATCGGTCCCGCTACTTGCGCTTTTTTTCGGCATTTCGGGCACCGCCTGAATCCATCGTCAAGCGGCTGAGCGCGGTTGATGGTCATGATCATATTGGTTGGGGGGCCATATTGCTTGATGGGCAGGATTACCCACCGATCGCGGCGGCACATGCGATACGTTCCGAAGAGCTGCCCTGGCACGGCGAATTGGCGATAGCGGTTTTGGACGAATTTCACGGTTTAGGGCTTGCCCGTATGCTGATCGCTGCTGTTTTGCTGGATTGCCTTAGGGAAGATTTGCCCGTCCTCGAAATGCAGATGCTGGCTGAAAATCGAGCGGCGCAAAATCTTGTTACCTATTTGGGCGCAAAACGCAGTGCAGCGCTCGACAGTGTAAGCCATTATTGGCTCGATGTGCGGGAGGCGCTTAAAAATCTTCAGGCCGATGATGCGTCCGCGGGTTTGAAGGCTGTTTTTGCAGCGCGTGTTAATGAAGGCGCTTGAACAGATAGATGTGTTTTTAAAAATCACTCATGTTTGCATAAATATATCAGATTTTTGAAATAATTTACAGCAATGCGTTTGATTTGGGAGTGTATATTTGATATCCGCGGCACGGAAAGACTTGGTGCGAATCCGTATTATTACGGCTTAAAATCCATATTACTGAATAAGGGTGACGCATTGGCAGATTTCCAACAGCTTGCATCGCCGTTGTCCAATGAACGGCTTGGTCAGATCGTTGAAGGTTCGGCCAGCGAAGTCTATATCTTTTCAGTCGAAGACTGCCGTTTCATTCTCGTAAACCGCGGCGCGCGTGCAAATTTGCGTTACTCGATGGATGAACTGCGCGATATGACGCCTTGGGACATTAAGCCCGAGATTAATCAGCAACAGTTTTTGGACATGATTCAGCCTTTGATTGCGGGACATATCCCGGTGCTGAATTTCAACACTTATCATCGCCGCAAAGATGGTACGGAATATGAAGTCGCGGTCCAGCTTCAGTTGATCCAAACCGACGAAGCGCCTCCGGTGTTTTTCGCGGCGATTCAGGATGTAACCAACCGGAACATGATTGAGCGCGAACTCAGGGATGTATCCGGGCGGCTCAATGCAATTTTGCACAACACAACCATGGCTGTGTTTGTCATGGACGATTCGCAGCAATGCGTTTTCATGAATAGCGCAGCCGAGAAGTTGACCGGGTATCGCTTCGAGGAAACTCAGGGTCGGCCGCTGCATGACGTAATTCATCACCATTATCCCGACGGTCGGCCTTTTCCGTTGCACGAATGCGCGATTGACCGCGCACTTCCGGAAGAAAACCAGGTCATGGGTGAAGAAACCTTTGTTCATAAGGATGGCAGCTTTTATCCCGTAGGCTTTACCGCGTCGCCAATCCGAAACGATGATGGCGTGGCGATCGGGACGATTATTGAAGTGCGCGATATCAAGGAGGAGCTCGCCACCCGTCACGCAATTGACCGGTTTAACGATTCACTGCAGGTCAAAGTTGCCGAGGCTATTGACGAGCGCAAACGCGTAGAAGAGCAATTGCTTCAAGCGCAAAAAATGGAAGCAATTGGCCAGCTAACTGGCGGCATTGCGCACGATTTTAACAACCTGCTTCAGGTTATAGGCGGCAGTCTCGAATTATTGGCCCGCGATGTCGGTGACAATCCCCGTGCGTTGAAGCGGCTTGAGAATGCCAGGGGAGGCGTTGCCCGCGGGGCAAAGCTTGCCTCACACTTGCTCTCATTTGGCCGCCAGCAACCTTTGCAACCGAAATCAAGCAACTTGGGCCAGCTCATCAGCGGTATGAGCGAAATGTTAGCTCGGTCTCTTGGGGAAACGGTTGAAGTGGAGACCATCGTCGAAGACGGCATCTGGAATTGCCTGATCGATTCAGCTCAGGTTGAAAACGCGATACTTAATCTGGCGATCAACGCGCGCGACGCCATGGATGGGCGCGGCAAACTTACCATCGAGGCAAGCAATGCCGTTCTGGATGAACGCTATGCGGCTGCACACGCTGATCTTAAACCCGGTCAATATGTGATGCTCGCGGTATCCGATACTGGCGCAGGCATGTCGCCGGAAATTTTGGAAAAGGCTTTCAATCCGTTCTTCACGACGAAAGAGCCCGGCAGTGGGACCGGCCTGGGTCTCAGCATGGTCTACGGGCTGGTGAAACAGTCTGGCGGAAACATCAATATCTACAGCGAAGTAGACGTCGGAACAACGGTTCGCATTTATCTGCCACGCACCCGAATTGCCGAAGATCTGGACGTTGAAGCGCCGCTAGGTCACGCGCCCTATACGACAGCGTCTGCCGAAACGGTATTGGTCGTCGAAGACGATGTCAGCGTGCGGTCAACCGCCGTCGAAACATTGCGTGAGGCTGGATTTACGGTTCTGGAAGCGGAAAATGCAGAGCGGGCACTGGCTATCATCGAAGGTGGGGCCAAAGTTCACCTGCTCTTCACTGATGTCGTGATGCCCGGCAAATTAAGAAGTCCCGAACTTGCCCGACGTGCGCAGGAAATTTTACCGCATATCGGGGTGTTGTTTACATCTGGATATACCGAGAATTCGATCGTGCATGCGGGCCGGCTCGATAAGGATGTCGAGTTGCTGTCCAAGCCTTACACCAACGACCAGCTGTTCCAGAAAATTGACCGTGTGATGGCCAAATTGCGCAGCGCCACGTCGCCAGAAGAGCAAACGCCGCCAACGCAGCCGGAAATGGCCCAGCCAAAGCGCGATGAGCTTCATGTGCTTATTGTCGAGGATGAAATTCTTATCCGGATGAACCTTGCCGAAATGTTGAATGAGCTTGGCGCGCAAGTAGATGAGGCGGGGTCGCTTTCGGACGCGCAGGCTGCGTTTGGGAGCAGAAACTACGACATTGTGATTACCGATATCAATTTGCCTGATGGTAGCGCAGAGAACTGGGTTACCGATCTCGTGGCTGGTGGCCATGCCGGCGTCGTCATATCATCCGGCTATGCTACGGAAGGCCAGCTGGCGCAGCTGATTGCGTCCAAGAAGATTGGGGTGCTTGGTAAACCTTATGATTTGCGCGACGTCGAACGATGCCTGGCGGAACGCCGCTGATAAGCTTTCCACGCCAGGGACTTGCTTAGCGGATTTGGGGTGACCGTTGTCACCGACGTTTCCGTCGATCATCTCAAATGAAAAGGGGATAGTGATTGGCGCAGTCGAAATTGCATAGAAGGGATTTTGGTTCACTGGCCAGCGGCGAGGCGGTTGAGGCGGTTACCATGACAAACGGACACGGCATGTCTGTCACTATTATCACTTACGGGGCCTCAATTCAGGCTCTGCGCGTGGCCGATGCACGCGGTCATTTTGCCGACGTGACGACAGGATATGGCACGCTGGACGAATATGTTGCCGTGCCGCAATTCTTTGGATCGACGGTGGGGCGCGTAGCCAACCGGATCGCTGGCGCACGCTTTTCGCTGGATGATAAGGATTATGCCCTTCCTACCAATGACGGCGTCAATTCATTACATGGCGGCGATGTCGGTTTTGACAAGGTCAACTGGTCTGTAACAGCCTGCGATGAGGCGGCGTTATCCGTGACATTGTCATACATCAGCCGCGATGGGGATCAGGGCTATCCAGGAAATTTAACCGTGATAGCGACATATCAGTTGCACCCGGACAACGCGCTATCGGTGCACTATCGTGCGACCACCGATGCGCCAACTCACGTGAACCTGTCGAACCATTCGTATTGGAATCTCGGTGGCGAAGGCGCGTCGCAGGACGCGATGGACCATCTGCTGATGATCAATGCCAACCATTTTCTGCCAGTGGACAAAGGCCTCATTCCGACTGGCGAGCGCCGGGGCGTCGCGGGCAGCGCCTTTGATTTTCGCTCGGCCAAGCCCATCCGCGATCACGTCCGCGATGTTGCCGACGAACAATTACGCCATGGCCGCGGCTATGACCATAATTGGGTGATCGATGAGAGAGCGTCGAATGAGCCTCGGTTGCTTGCAACATTGGAAGACCCGCATTCGGGCCGGACCATGACATTGTTGTCGAACCAGCCCGGTCTGCAATTTTATTCAGGCAATTTTTTCGATGGGTCGACTGCGGGCAAGGCGGGCAGAAGCTATCGCATGGGGGATGCGATCGCTTTGGAACCACAAATGTTTCCTGATGCGCCCAATCAGATGTCCTTCGCGCCCATCACGCTGCGGCCCGGAGAGACCTACGACAATATCATCATCTGGCAATTCGGCACGCATGTTGGAGATATCCAATGATGACGACAGCGTTGATCATATTGGAGGCCGGATAGCTAGGCAATTGCGCCACCGTGCCGGACAGAGTTGCGGCGCAGCAGATTGCCGCCAGATCCGCCCGAATAAGCGTTCAACAAACGTTTGTAGTCAAACCACATAAATGGGCTTAATGAACAATTCTGTCAAAGGGGACACAAACAGGCAGGGGTATCAATTTGCCAACCGAAGGCGGCCTTAAGACTTCTCAGCCGAATACCCATCATGTCCTTTTCGTGGATGATGAGCACGATATTTTACCAGAATATCAAGAATTCTTCGAATTTGCCGGTTTTACGACGGTAACGTGCGCGGACCCATCCGAAGCATTTGCGCTTGTCTTGAACACACCTGAAATAGGTGTGGTGATAACCGATATGCGGATGGCCATTCTTGATGGAAGCGGTTTGATCCGTGACTTGCGCGCCGCGCTGCCCGTAAGCCGACGTGTCAGCTTCATCATTCTCACCGGCGATGCCAGTATGCCAGCCGCCGATTTTATAGCCGACGTTCCGGTGTTTCTAAAACCAGCCGACACAGACGCGCTTGTCGTCGCTATTCGCTCAGCGTTGGCACGTCCGTGAGTTTTCGATACACCATATTGCCAAAAGTCAAAACACCGCCGCAATACATTGTCGTTGCAATGTTTCTCGGAACTGCCGGCTTTGTTATCAACATATTTGGACTGCCACTTGGTTGGGGCGTGTACTTCCTTTTTGGGAATGCGCTGATCTATACTTTTGTTCGGGTGCTCACCCCTCAGGCTTTGCTGCTGGCCATATCGATCTCGGGCCTTCGGACAATATTTCTTTTTGGCCATCCATGGGCATGGCTGCTTTGTGTTTGCGAAGCTGTTTTCGTTGCAATTTATGCACGAATAACGTCGCCCGTCCGCAGCTCTGTTATCTTTTGGATCGGGTTTGGCGGCCCATTTCTTCTGCTCAGTTTCGGTGCAGTATTGAAGATGGAATTGCTCCCGCTTGCGTTGCTAGTTTTCAAACTTGCGGCAAATGGCATATTTAATGTTGTTCTAGGTGAGTTAATATATTTGGCACTCATCGCGATAAATCCGATGCGAAAATGTTCGCACTGGCCTAAGCTGAAATTGGAAAGCGTTGTTATAACGTTTTTGATGGCGGTCATCTTGGTTCCGATCACCGTTTATCTCGCGCTCGACGCTCCAATCCGGGAAAAGACGGCGCGGCAGGATGTCGGCAGAAACCTTGAATATCAATTGCGGGTAAGCGATGTCGCATTGAATAGCTGGGTTCAATCCCGGAGCCTTCTCCTTCGTATATACGCAGAACAGCAAATTGACGGGAACGGTGGGGCGAACCAAGAGGTCCTTAAAGACCTTACGTCGGAATTTGCGGATATAACGCTTTACGGGCAGGGACAAACCAACCTTTCGTTGGTAAAGACCGAAGGCGAACCCAAGCAAAAGGTTGCTCAACCGTCCAAGCAAACTTCATTGCTTGTTCCGCCCAGCCCGCATTTGATTAGTTTGCCTCAACTTATAAATCAGCGGCCACAATTTGTCTTGGTTGTGCCGTTTATGGCAGATGGCAAAGCCAACTTCATTGTAGCAGAGTTGCGGAAAGATATTCTGAAAAAGCTCGTCATCGGGCTTCGAAAAAATCCGGAATATAGGATATTTCTTGTCGGCCCTGAGCATCGCGTATTGTCGCTATCTCCAGGTCAAGCGCCGTTGCGCGAACAGATCCAGCTGCTACCAGCGGCCGAACGATTGGCGTCTTTGCGTTCCCCGGTTCTTCTGAGCAACGTTGGCTATAGACAAGCCGCCATGTCCGACCTTGGACAGGCGCAGATCGTTCAGTCAATCATCATGACTGGCCTGCCAGGATGGCAGGCATTGGCCGTTGCTCCATTGGCCCCTGCGGTGGCCAAAGCACGCCAGATCCAACTCCGGCAATTCACCGCACTGATCGTTTTTGTTTTACTGATTACGGTCATTGCGTCGGCGCTGAGCCGACGACTTTCGAAGACGCTGCGCCGGTTGTCAAAGTCGGCGTCAGATCTCGCCGCTTCTGGTACGCCGCGAGAGCCTGTAGATAGCGTGGTTATCGACGAGGTAAATGATATTTCTGGCGGGATCGAAACGGCTGGCACAACAATGGGGCAGGAGCGAGGTGCTCTTGCCAGTGCCCAGCGGCGTTTGAACAATATCGCGCAACAGGCGCCGGTGATCGTTTATGCGCTCGACGTGATGGAAAATGGCCAAGGAAATCTCGTCTATGTGAGTGATTCATTAGAATAAATAATGGGATACACGCCAGCTGACACCCGTACACCGGGATGGTGGATCCGTGCCATCCATCCGGACGATACCCTTACCCGCAGTGAAGCCTTTAGCATTCTTTTACCCGACAAGTTGGTCAATGTCGAATATCGGGTTCGGCACAAAAGCGGCCATTATGTATGGGTATGGGATAGTCTGCTCGTCGAAACCAATTCCCACACGGGGAAGTTGGAGGGCAATGGCGTAATTATGGATATTTCGGAACGCAAGGCCTCAGCCGAACAGCTTTTGCAGGCCGATAAAATGGCAAGCCTCGGCCGGATGATCTCTGGAACCGCGCATGAATTGAATCAACCGCTGAACTTTATCAAAATGGCTGCATCAAATCTGCGCGAAAATACTGCGCGGGGACAGATGGATGCAGACCGGTTCATGCCAAAGCTGGAAAATGTATTGCAGCAGGTCGAGCGCGCGTCTGCAATTCTACTCCAAATGCGGATTTTTGGTCGCACCCCAAGCGAACCGGCCCATCCCCTGAATGTAAAAGCCGCCATTGAAGCAGTTGTGGGTATGGTAACACCGCAGTTGGATCTGGATGGCACAAAAGTAACGATCTTTGATCGGGGAGAAGGGGTCCATGTTCAGGCACTCCCAATGTTGTTAGAGCAAGTGTTGCTGAACCTGATCCTAAACGCCAATCACGCGATTCAAATGCGTTATGACACCGGCGATACGGCGGAAGGCAGGATAGAAATCCTTCTGGAGCGTCACGACAAATTCGCTATTATAACCGTGGATGACAATGGCACAGGTATTACGCCGGACGTTCTCCAGAGAATATTCGACCCATTTTTTACCACTAAGCCGCCAAAAGAAGGAACAGGCCTTGGTCTTTCCATAAGCTATGGAATCATCCACGATTTGGGCGGTGTAATCAGGGCAAGTTCCAGCCCTTATGGTGCGCGATTTACAATTGAACTGCCAATAACTGAAAAAGTATCAGCATTGGCTGTGTAAGCGTCACCTCTAAGCATTTGCTTACGTCGCTGCAGACAGAGTTCAACGTTTCACTTTGCCAAATAGATCCACGAGTTCGTTAAACTTTACCTGCTGCTCCAGAACATCGCCCGACTGAATGGCTTCGGCGACACAGCAGGCGGCATGGTCCTTTAGGATCGCATTTTCAACACCGGCCAATGCTGCCTTTACGGCCTGCACCTGATGCAAAATGTCGATGCAGTAACGGTCATCAACAACCATTTGCGATATACCACGCACTTGGCCTTCAATACGTTTCAGCCGGTTGACGGTATTGCTGCGATCTTTTGGCATAAGCGTTAACCCCTATTGCTATACCCTACAGGGGTATCATATAGCGGAGGCTGTCACTGGAGCGCAACCACAAATGATCAATCATGGTTTAACAAGGCGGGGCATACTGGCTGGACTGGGCGTCGGCGCAGCGGCGGCAGCAGTACCTGCTTGGGCGCAAGGACACAGCATGCGCAGCCATGATGGCGCGCCTATCCGCGTGGGTTTTGACGAAGTTAGTGGTGAGGTAATTGACCTTGCTGTTGGTGCGGGGCGGCGGATCGTTCAGGGACGAAGTGGTCATGGTGTTGCTGTAAACGGCAGCGTGCCGGGGCCACTCATCCGGCTGCGCGAAGGGCAGAATGTCCGCCTGAATGTAACGAACCAACTGGATGAGGACACGTCTATCCACTGGCATGGGTTGCTGGTGCCGTTTCAATATGACGGCGTTCCGGGGATCAGCTTTCCAGGGATAAAGCCGCAAAAGACTTTCTCTTATGATTTTCCTATCCGCCAATCGGGCACTTATTGGTATCACAGCCATTCAGGCTTGCAGGAACAATCGGGCCATTACGGCCCGCTCGTTATCGATCCAGCGGGCGCGGAGCCCGTCAGCTATGATCGCGACTATATCCTGTTGTTGAGCGAATTTACGTCACTGCACCCGCATTTCATCATGAGCCGTCTGCGCACTGGTGAAGGTTATTTCAACGAGCAACTTTCCAGCTGGACCGACAAATATCCGATGACAGGTGCAGAGCGGCGCATGTGGGCGGAAATGCGGATGCTGCCGACAGACATCGCTGACGTCAGCGCGCCAACCTACACCTATCTGGCCAATGGTCGCGGTGCCAAAGAAGGGCTTGAATATCTGTTCAGGCGCGGCGAGCGCATTCGGCTGCGCGTGATTAATGGCTCGGCCATGACCTTCTTCAATTTGCGCATTCCCGGCCTACCAATGACTGTGATTGCGGCGGATGGCCAAAATGTCCGGCCAGTAGAGGTCGATGAGCTTCAGATTGCGACAGCCGAGACGTATGATGTGATCATCGAACCCGGCAATGCAGACGCCTACGCGATTGTAGCAGAATCCATGGACCGGTCAGGCATGGCGCTTGCGATGCTTGCGAGCCGTCCGGGTGCAAAGGTGCAAGCGCCGCCGCTGCGCGATCCACCGTTGCTGACGATGGGCGACATGGGCATGAGCCACGGTTCGAGCGACGCTGCGGCGGGGGATGCTCCGATGGGAGGCGCGCATAGTGGACATGGCAGCATGAATCACGCCGATGCTGAAAATGCCGATAAGGCGCAAAGCCACAGCATGGCTGGCATGAGCATGCGGGATACTTCGTTGCTGCCGCCCGATGTCGAGATCGGCCCCGGTCTTGATACGGTGTCGATGGCGCCTGTCGATAAAATGGGAGATCCGGGCCTCGGACTGCGCGATGTGCCACACCGGGTGCTGACCTATCAAATGTTGTCCGCGCTCGCGCCGAACGCTGTCACCAGTGAACCCACAAGACTGCTCGAGTTGCATCTTGCAGGTAACATGGAACGTTATATGTGGTCGTTTGATGGCCGGATGTTCAGCGCAGTCGATGATGTTCCAATCCGTTTCGCCTGGAACGAGCGGGTCCGCGTTAAATTGGTCAATAACACGATGATGGCGCATCCCATCCATTTGCACGGCATGTTCTTCGAACTGGTCAATGGCGAGAGTGCTGCACACCAACCGCGCAAAACTGTCGTCACGGTTCAACCCGGCGCCAGCGCGCAGTTTGACCTCACCGCAAATGAACCCGGCGACTGGGCCTTTCACTGCCATCTGATGTACCATATGCACGGCGGGATGATGCAGACAGTTACGGTCGTAGGACCGGATGGTGCTGCATGACATGGACATCCGCAATGAACGCGTCACTAATTGTGTGCGCGCTTCTGTCTGCTCCAGCACTTGCGCAAGATCATAGCACGCATCAGGACCACGCCGCCCCAGCGCCAGCCAATCCGCCAGCCGAGCATAGCCCATCCCCTGTTAATGCTGCTCCAGCTATGGACCATGACATGATGGACCACAGCAAAATGGTGGCTGGCACAACAGGTACCACGCAGAGCGCCTTTGGGCCGTCAACAGAGCCCATGATGGAGACGCCTGCTCCCGCAGAGGCGGGAAGTGGTCCATCACGCGCTGCGGATGCTGTATGGGGTGCAGAGGCGATGGCGGACTCTCGCAAGAGCTTGCGTGAAATGCACGGCGATTTTCCGGTCTTCTGGTTCCAAGGTGATCGGCTGGAACTTCAGTCGCGGGCCGGCGATGAAGGCTACTTGTGGGACGTGCAGGGCTATTATG
The DNA here is from genome assembly GCA_031371575.1 of Sphingomonadales bacterium. Taxonomy (GTDB): domain Bacteria; phylum Pseudomonadota; class Alphaproteobacteria; order Sphingomonadales; family Sphingomonadaceae; genus Sphingorhabdus_B. The sequence goes on along the minus strand of JANMJX010000040.1, from coordinate 12,324 downwards.
GCGGACCAACCCAACGCCTTTGGTTCAAGAGCGAAGGCGAAGGAGACGTTGGCGACCGGATAGAACATGCCGAAGTTCAGGCGCTTTATGCGCGCGCCATTGCGCCATATTGGGACTTGCAGGCTGGCGTGCGGCAAGACGTAGGCGATGTTGAAACAACGCACGCAGTGATCGGCATCCAAGGCCTTGCGCCTTATATGTTTGAAATCGATGCAGCGATGTTTGTGTCGCATCGCGGTGATCTGACCGCGCGGGTTGAGGCAGAGGTTGACCAACGTATCACCCGCCGATTGATATTGCAGCCGCGCGCTGAGGTAAATTTATCGGCGCAAGATGTGCCGCGACTAGGCGTCGGTTCGGGGCTGGATAATGTCGAGGTTGGCGTTCGTCTTCGCTACGAATTTGCACGAGAGTTTGCGCCGTATATCGGTGTGGAACAAAGCTGGCGCATGGGGCAAAGCGCTGATTTCGCGCGTGCGGCGGGTCAGGACCCAAGCGTGACCAATTATGTCGTCGGTGTTCGTTTCTGGTTTTAACTTAGAGGATTATTACATGAAGTTTCTCTCCCTTATCGCAGGCACCATGCTTGCTTCTGCTTCGCTGCTTTCGCCAACAGCGACGTTCGCCCACAGCAAGATGGTGACGTCGACACCAGCTGAAGGCGCAACCGTAAAGGGCCCGCGCACTGTGACGTTGACTTTTACCGAGGCGCTTCTGCCGCCGACTGCTGCGGCCAGTATCGTGATGGTCGATATGCCGGGCGTGAAAGACCATGGAGAAATGGTTATTCGCAATTTTACGTCGAAATGGTCGAATAACAACCGGACAATGACGTTGAACCTGCGCCAACCGCTTCGCGCAGGCGGCTATGAGGTTCGCTGGCAGGCGGCTGGTGTCGATGGCCATCGTATGACAGGCAAAGTCAGCTTCAAAGTCAGCTAAGTTGCCCGTGGATATCGTTTATGCCCTCATTCGGTTTGTGCATTATGGACTATTGCTGGGCTTATTTGGCGTCACCGCCTTTCGCAGTTTTGGGTTGCGACAATCTATAGCCCTCAGCAAAGGCGCGCCGATTGGATCGGGTATCAGCGCGATTGCAATTGCGGCGGCTATCGTCACATTTGCCCTGATGCTCGTCAGTATTTCGGTGATGATGGGCCAGGCCCTCACTCAATTGGAATGGGCAACCGTTGAAGCCATCATATCGACAACAGATCTCGGCTGGGCATTTCTGGCGCGCTGTGGTTTTCTTATCGCAGCAGTGGCGATCTGTTTGTATTCCGGCCGGTTGAAATATCCCTATCTTGCTTCGGCGATCTGCTTTGGATTAGCGATAGCCACGTTGCCGTGGAGCGGTCACGCGGCAGCGGGGGAGGGGCTCATTGGTGAGCTGCACAGGATGAACGATGTCGTGCATCTGCTGGCTTCCGGAATGTGGCTTGGAGGCATTGGCTGGTTTTTACACTTGACCAATTCCGTACATCGCAAACGCGCCGACTTGGCCGGTCCGTTGCTGGCCGACATGCACAGCTTTGCGCCGTTAGGCGTAACTTTAGTAGCGGTGATAGCGATTACGGGCTTTATGAATGCGCAACTGATATTTGGTCTTCAAAACGTCGTGACAGTCGTTCAGACCAATTATGGTTGGCTGCTGTTGGTGAAGATATTGATTGTCGGCGCGATGCTGTGTTTCGGCGCACGCCATGCATATATCGGGTGGCGTCACGCATCCTTCGATCACGCGACGATCGGCGACACAAAAATGGTTTTGACCAAATTGCGCTTTAGTCTTGGCACTGAACTGCTGTTGGGAATATCAGTTCTGGCATTGGTGGCCTTAATCGGGATGATGTCGCCCGTTATCGATTAAGAGCCAAATCACGTGATGCACGAAGGATAAAAAAGATGAAGCTTATACCCGTTCGGTTAAACCTTGCGGCCTTTGCTCCGGTTTTAGCAGCGCTTTTCCTTTTGGCAGCGACGCATCCGGATTCTGCACCCGACACCTCTGCGGCAACCGTGGTGAAACAGAGGTCAGTTGATGCCGCCCAATCGGCGGTTGCCACCATCAACGCGTTTCATGCTGCGTTGGAGCAGGGCGAAACAAAGGCAGCGCTGATGCTGTTGTCCGAGGATGTCATCATTTTTGAATCGGGTGGCGTTGAAAGCAATCGCGCTGAATATGCCGCGCACCACCTTACTGCCGACGCGGAATTTAGTGCTGCGACAACGCGAACGGGGGTAAGCCAAGTTATCAAAGAAGACGGGCACATGGCCACAATCATGCGGGTCGACCTTGTAAAGGGGACCTTTCGTGGGCGGCCTGTCAATAGCCGCACCGTTGAAACGATGGTATTGCGGCAGAGTGACGGCCTATGGCGTATTGTTCACATTCACTGGTCATCAACAAATCTGAAGTCTTAGGCTTTTCAGTGGCCCTTCAATTTGATTTTCGCATCCAGACCGACGGCGCGCTAAAATGTATTTCGGCACGCGCACACGGTGATAAAGCCGGTACAGTCGGGCGGGTCATGATCGGACATTCATTGAAGTCACTTACTATCCGCCAACAGGTGGAGGTGGGCGCAGGGCCCACCTCAATCTATTTACATTCCATCTAGGCCTTTGCTGACCAAGATATTCACGGCGACCCGGCGATTTTGTGCTTTGCCTTCTTCCGTGTTGTTATCCGCGGCCGGATCGGCTTCTGCCATTCCGGTTGGCGTGAGCATGCGATATGGTTTCCAACCGCAAGCCTGCTGCAGATAATTGACAACGCGGCTCGCGCGTTTTTCGCTCAACTGCTGATTATAATCATAGTCGCCGGTCGAGTCCGTATAGCCAACCACGAGCACAAGCGCGTTGTCCATAGCATTTGCCTGCGTAGCCGCTGCGCACAATTCAGACTGAGCCTGTTGCGACAGGTTGAACTTTCCTGTGTCGAAATAGACATTGGTTGTGCCCTTGACGTTATACTGGTCAATATCTGCTACGCGGCTGCGCAGGGCCTCTGTCGCGGCAGTTTGCTCTGCAAAGCCTTGAGCGGTCCCGGTGCGGATCATTGTCGCTGTCTTAAGGTCTTTGTCGCGAAGCTTGATTTGGCTCGCAATAAGGCCACCGCCCCATTGCACGGTTTTGGCTGTCACAGGCAGGCCGTTGAGGAGCGAGGCCGTTGCAAGTTTGTTGCGGTTTATTCCAAAAAGTCCCTTACTCGCACGAATGTCCGTCCCTTCGGTGACGAACACAACGGTGTTGGTGCCACCAGCTGCGGTAACCTGAATGCGGTCGTCGCTGCGTGCCGAGATGAAACCTTCTACGTCAGGGCCAGCGGGTAATCCGGTAAGGTCAGCAGGCGGTGAGCCGATCACGGTTGTACCGACTTCGGCTTCTGGCGCTTGCATGTCCTGTTGCTGGGCTGACAAGCCAGTCCACGCTGGGGCTGCAATAAGGGCGAGCAGGCAACTGCTCTTGTACAGTTTCGATGTCATGGTCATGTAAAGTCACTCCAAATTCTGTTGATTGAACCAAAAATAGAATTGCCTCCGGCTGACGACCCTTTGGGTCCGGCGAGGCAGCGATTACCGGCTGGTGCGTTTATCCTTTCTGGCGGATGAACGTGCGCGGTAAAACGCAACCAACGCGGTTAGACCGAGACCGAGGTGGGGCGAGTTGATGAACACTGCGTTCATATTTTCCGCCATGGTCTTCGGAAGTTACGCGGCATCGTGCCCTGTCACGATGAAGCCACGCGTTGAAATATAACACCAATGCAGCGTCTGTGGTAGGCGGCTATTCAGTCGCGCGGTCAATCGCCAAGCCGGCTGTGAAACCATGCACGACGGTCGATATGATGATTGTGAACGCAATGATGGCCCAATATTGTGACGGATTGGGCAAGATGGTGTGCGCGGCAGCATATGCGAGGTAATAAATCGAACCGATGCCGCGAATTCCGTAAAAGGCAACGACCACGCGCACGCGCGATGGTAACGGGGTTCGATATAGCGCCAGCCAAGCGGCCATTGGCCTGATGATGAAAACCAAAACCAGCCCAATGGCGGCCACAGACCATGTTAGATGGGGCAGAAGAATTGGGATCGCAGCGCCAAGTGCAATGAGCAACAATGCGGTAAGAGCGCGCTCAAGTGCCTCGACGAAATCATGCAGCTTGGCATGATATTCGTGGTCTGTTTCGAATCGGCGCAAGGTCAGCCCCGAAACGAACACGGCGATAAAACCAAAGCCCTCGATCAGTTCGGTTATACCGTAAATGATGAGGACGCCTGCAAACGCCACCAATCCTGATTTTGTTTTGGACAAGGCATTTTCGCGCGGGAGGTCGAATAATAGTTTCGCCAGCAGCCAGCCAAGCACAAGGCCACTGCCAACGCCAACAGCGCTCCGGTAAGCAACGTCAATGGCCAACCACTCCCCAAGCAGGCCAACGGACCATCCACCAGCGGCAATCGCGGACATCGCCAGATACAAGAATGGAAAGGCGAGCCCGTCGTTGAGCCCAGCCTCTGTCGTCAATGTGAAGCGGACGGGATGCTCACCACCTTCCAGCGGCGGACCTACCTGAACATCAGAGGCAAGGACCGGGTCAGTGGGCGCCAGCACTGCTCCCAAAAGCAAACCTGTGGCTAGCGTCATGCCCGCCACGGCCATGCCCATCAGCGCCATGGCAATCGCCAACAGCCGAACCGTCGCTTGCCAATTTTTCCAATCGCGCAATCTATCAATGCGGATGCCTACGCCAAACAGCCCAATGACAACGCAGATCTCGCTTGTCATCTCCCATATTTTGGGCGCGTTGATGGGATTGAACGCGCTTGGCGCGCCGGGCACAAAAGTAAAAGATACATATCCAGCAGTGATGAGCAGCGCTGACGCAGCAGGTTCTCTGCCCGATATCCAGCGCGGCAGCCAATGGGCAAGCAATATCGCGCACCCAACGATAGCCAGCACGATATGATAGGATGAAAATTCATACGTCATGAGCGGCACGGATGTGGATTGTCGCAATGCAACTTGAAGGGCTCCGGAATGTCATGTCATGACAAAACCCTGCCCGCGGCGACCTGTTCCACCCGCCCCATCCGATAATTTGTTAAGCCCGGCGATAAATCGGCGCGGTCTGTCCAAATTGCAGTGTCTGTTCATGCTGCGGTCACATATCGACCGACAACAGCAATCGCGCGACGTTCCAAGCTGTTCACGTTGAACGAAATACAATGATTCCGGGGCTGCCAAGGCCAAACTCCATCAATCGATTAAAAGGCCTAACCGACCCGATATGAATATTTTTCGTATGTTCTCATCTGTTGCCCATGACATGGCCATTGACCTGGGCACGGTAAACACCGTTGTATATGTGCGCGACAAGGGCATCGTCCTGAATGAGCCTTCCGTAGTCGCCGTTGAAACGCGTGACGGTATCAAGCGGGTGAAAGTTGTCGGCAATGAGGCCAAGCTCATGATGGGCAAAACGCCAGATTATATTCAGGCCATTCGTCCGCTGCGCGATGGTGTCATCGCTGACATTGAAGTCGCGGAACAAATGATAAAGCATTTCATCAACAAGGCGTTGGGCGGAGCCACACGGCTACCCCGGCGATACAATGTGGTGATCTGCGTTCCGTCGAGCTCTACTATGGTCGAGCGCCGGGCAATCAGGGACGCTGCATCGAATGCCGGTGCTGCGCGCGTTCAGTTGATTGAGGAGCCACTGGCAGCTGCCATTGGCGCGGGCCTTCCCGTCACCAAACCCATAGGCGCAATGGTTGTCGATATTGGCGGAGGTACGACCGAAGTCGCTGTCCTGTCGTTAAGCGGGGTTGCCTACAGCAACTCGGTGCGTGTGGGCGGGGACAAGATGGACGATGCCATTTCATCCTATATCCGCCGCAAGCATAATCTGATGATTGGCGAGATGACCGCAGAGCGCGTAAAAATTGCCGTCGGCAGTGCCATCGCGCCCGAGGGAAGCGGCAAGATTATCAGCGTAAGGGGCCGCGATCTGGTCAATGGCCGACCGTCCGAAATCACGATTTCAGAAGCCGAAATGGCGGAAGCGCTCGCTGACCCGGTTGCGCAGATTATCGGCGCGACGATGACGGCGCTGGAACAGACACCACCCGAACTGTCCGCGGACATCATTGACGAAGGCATCACGCTCACAGGTGGCGGCGCATTGCTTGGCCGGATGGACGAAGCAATCGCCGCCGCGACGGGACTTAATGTCAATATTGCGGAGAATGCCCTTATCTGCGTTGCCATGGGCGCTGGGCAGGCGTTTGAAGATTCCGCCTATCAGGGTGTGCTGATTGAGGGCTAAATTCAACGCTTCGCACTTTCTCGTGTCTTCGGTTCTGCATGTTTCATGCGGGAGGTTGTCCTGCGCCACGTCTATGTCTGCTGGAACCAACCAAAGCTGGCTGCGTTAGCCCCACGCGCCCATGCAATCCCGGCATTTTGCCGCAAAGGGAAAGCATCTGTCCAAGATGACGAGCGGCGCGACAATCCACTCTGCAGAAAGAGGAAGCAGCCTTGGCTATTGCACGCACAGATTTTCACCAACCGCTCACCCATCCCGTTCAAGTGATACTTGTGGTTTCCGCCCTGCCGCTGTTTCTGGGTGCCCTCTTGAGCGATTGGGCCTATTCGGTTAGCTTCCAGGTCCAGTGGATCAATTTCGCCGCTTGGCTTAATGCCGGCGCGCTGGTGTTTCTGGGCGCGGCATTGCTTTGGTCTGTGGTGGCAGCTTTGCGATCAAGGGCGGGTTCCAGGCGCGCTTCATGGATATTCGTAGGCGCAATTGCCGCGACTTTCGTCGTCGGATTCATCGGTGCCCTCATCCATGCAAAAGATGCCGCTGCAACAATGCCTGCCGGACTATACTTGTCCGCCGTAGTGTTGATCTTGACCGTCATCACCATCTGGCTCGGCTTTGCCGGGCATCGCGCAGGATACGCAACATGAACGCGCGCCTTATTGGAATACCACTTTTCGCTCTCTTGCTTGTTGCCTGCGAAAAACAGGATTCAGATGTCACGCGCTATGGCGCAAATCCGCAGTTGCCGAAACAGCAGCGCGGACTGCTGCCCAATATGAAAATAGCTGAGCCGGCCGGATGGGGTGATCGGCGACCCGTGGTGCCAGCGGGATTTACGGTCCGCGCGATCGCGACCGATATGAAAATTCCGCGGCAGACATTGGTGCTGCCCAATGGCGACATATTGGTCGCCGAAGGCAAGGGCGGTGCTGACACCCCGGTAGTGCGTCCCAAGGATATCATTGCGGGCTTTTTGAAGAAGAAGGGGACAAGCCCGATTAAGGGCGGCAACCGTTTGACGCTCCTGCGCGATATGAACGGCGATGGCACCTATGAGGGCCGGGCTGTCTTTGCGGAAAATCTTAACGCACCTTATGGTTTGGCTCTGGCGGGTGGATTTATCTACGTCGCCAATCAGGACGCGCTGGTGCGCTTTCCTTATGCCGATGCGCAATTGCGAGCGGCTGGGCCACCGGAGTTGGTGGCGACTTTGCCATCGGCCATCAATCATCACTGGACCAAGTCGCTCGCCGCCAGCCCTGATGGACGATTTCTCTATGTCGGCATTGGCTCCAACAGCAATATTGGCGAACGTGGCATGGCTGTTGAGGAAAACCGTGCAATGGTGTTGCAGATCGACGCCGAAACTGGCGCGTCGCGCCATTTCGCAACAGGATTGCGCAATCCCACGGCATTGGCCATGCAGCCCGGCCTTGGCCAGCTTTGGTCCGTTGTGAACGAACGTGACGAACTTGGGGCGGATCTGGTTCCCGATTATCTAACGTCGGTGCGCGAGGGTGCCTTTTACGGTTGGCCTTATGCTTATTGGGGCGCGAATGCTGACCGGCGGGTACAACCATTCAAGGAAGAGATGGTGCGGAAAGCCGTCAGGCCAGACTATGCGCTTGGCTCGCACACCGCACCACTTGGCCTCTCATTCTCAGCTCCGTCGATGGGGCAAAAATTTGGAAACGGCGTTTTTGTCGGTATGCACGGCAGCTGGAACCGCAACAAGCCAGTCGGATATAAAGTGGTATTCGTGCCCTTCAAAGGTAGCCGTCCATCTGGAAATCCCGTCGATTTCGTCTCCGGTTTTCAGGCCGGAGGCAAGACTTTCGGACGTCCAGTTGGCGTAACTGTGGATCCGCGCGGGGCGCTGCTTGTGGCCGATGACCTGTCGAACACCATTTGGCGCATTAGCCCGGTGCAACGGCAAGCGCGCTTGGCATCGAGCTTATCCCAGCGCTGATCAGGCAGCCAATGCACCCGGTTGCGTGTCTGCCTGACCTTGTTCGACGGCTTCCCATTTAAGATTGCCGCTATAACGCCACGCCATCACGCCGCGATCGTCGAGCGCGAACAGGTAAAGCCATCGATTGTCAAACAGCGCTCTGACATCCGGATGGATTTTAAGAATGGCGGTCATGGCCTCGCGGGGCGCTTCTATGCACACGGAAAGCCGCAGTGGCTCATGCGCCAAATTCTCGCCGTCAAAGACCGACTGCCAAGGAAGCCCGGCGCGCAATAACCCGCCATTGCCTTCAACCACGCCAATGCCGCCGACCACATTGTGCAGCAGCTTGTTTCCTCCGCCAAACAGCGCAGGGGCAACGGTCGAGCCATAATATTGCAGGCTGATCCAGCTTGCCACCACCACCGGCGCAGTCATAATCAGTTCGAGCACGCCGAAATCCGTGTCGGCACGCCAGTCATAATCGTGCAGGAACGCCCGGCCCTGAAGTGAGTTGCCCTTCGTGCGCGACCGCGGTGCTGCAATAAAGGCGCTGCATCCCGCCAAAGCCCATTCGGGACGCGTTTCGGCCCAATCATGGCTGCGCTTGGTGACCTGTTCCCCTGACCTTGCGCGTGGCAGACGCAATGCCCGTTCCCCGCGTGCCATTGCGCCGGCTGCCGCGAGCCAAGTCTGCGCCTGACGGACGTTCCCTTCATGCGTCGGCGATTCATGGTCTTGCGTGTAAAGCGTAACCGCATCCGTGGTCGTGTCATGTAGGCCGCCCACAAACAATGTTTCGGCCGGGATATTGATACCACCGGAAACCAGCACCTTCCGGACCTCGGGATCGTTAAGCAAACCTGCTAGCAATCGCGCATTCACTTCGCCGGAATATCCACCGCAAGCACCACAATGCAGCGCGCTTGCATGCGGATTGTTCACCACATTGGCACCATGTCCAACCAAGAGAACTAGCGGCGCAAAACCATCGGTGAGAGACATGGCGCGCAAAATCGATGCCGCAGCGTTCGCACGTGCGGTCAAATCCAGGGGCGGGTCGAAGCTGGGCGCTGGATCAGTTAACGCGTCTTTGGCCGAAAGACCAAAGCTGTCGCGCAGAAGCTTTGCTATGTAAATGGGGCCAGCAGCTTCGACAAAAGCGAATGAAGATACAGCAGCCAGTTTAAATCGGCCCCATGCGCGGGTGGCCCGCGCGCTGTACCGCGCTGCATTGTCAGCGCTGCTGTCTCGCGCGGTTCCTGATCGTGAGTGCACCCCTGGGTTGAGCAAAACTGGCAAACGCAGTTCCGACACTTCGGATGCAAACCGCTTATGTGAGGCGGTCAGGCCAAAAAATCCGGCAAATCCGAGCGTTTGAATCCGGGGGTCAATCGATTCAAATGCACGCCGAAAAACCTCCGACCGCACGTCGATGCAAAACGCAGCCTGAATGGCGGGTGCGGTTTCATTTATGTCGGTTGGCGCGGATAGCGTGCTCGCCAGCTTTCTCTGAGCCGCCCGCTCGCGGGCTTCCTGCAGGATGGCATCCACCATTTGGTCTTGTGATGGCTCCAGCGGCGCCGCATGCTTCTCAAGGACGCTCAACCACTCCGTGCCCAACTGATCCGCATATTGCGCAAACAGGGCATGTTCCCACAAAAGGCGGATGGCCAGCAGGTCGTTGATGACAATATTGGTTTTCCCCACAAGCGTCGCTTGCCACAATTCATATCTCGCATATTGCGCCCATCCGCCAAGTGAGATCAGCAATGCATGGAAATATGTTGGGATTGATTCCGTGGTCAGCCCGAGGGCTTTGGTTGAAGCTGCAATCGATTCTGCGCCCGTCAAAGGAGCGCGAGCCACAAATGCGGCAAAGCCTTTCAAGCCAGCGATTTCAGGAGTCAGATCATGCGTTGCGCCAGCCGTCCACGCTGCATAGGCGCTTGACATTTTGGGTGCGGACCAAAGTGCCTGACCTTCATCGAAATATCCCGCTGCCCATACACCAAAACGTTCGGCAATGATCTGAGGCCAGTCGATGCCAGATACGGATGCGGCAAGGTCTGCCATTGTCGGCAAAGGCGCTTCTAATATGGGTCGTTCGTCCAGTGCCGCTTTGATCTCAGCTAGTGTAAATCGCCGATGATATGCGGCGTTTGAGGTGAGAACGTTGGTTATATCCTCGTCCAAAACGCCGCCTGCACTGACCTGATTTCGATAATATTCGCGGGACATGGTCGTCGCAGACCCCGATACCCGCGCCAGCAGCGCAGCTGTTTCCGTCAGAGTCTTCTGCGTCTGACCAAGATAGGGATTGACCGCGACGCTCGATGCAAGCGGCCAAGCGGGAGGGATAGCAGCAATCGCGCTATCCACCGCCGTCCGCAATGTGTCGATATTTGAATCCTGCATAGAAGTTGACTTGGCCATCATAATTTCCCTTCAGATTGCGGTGCGGGTTGTCTCGTCCAGCCACCGATCAGGCGGTCGAACATGGCGTTTGCATAGAGCCCGTTGGACAGGTGCACCCGCAATCCGGCGGCTGCGGGGTGGTACGCCCATAAGGGGAACATCGCCTGAGCCACCGCCACGATGCCAAAGCTGATGACGGCAAGCACGATCAGCGCCCATTCCAACGGACCAGGCGATGGGGTCGCGGGCAGAGTTCCGGCTGTCAGCCATGTTGCGAGGCCGTGGAGCAAGAAATAGCCAACCGAGCTCACCACGGCAAACACGGCGATCCGCTGTGTCAGTTGTCTTGGCGCGCGGTCTGCCAAACCTTGCGCCAGCAGATAGGCAACTCCGAAAATCAGGATCGCGCCAAGCGCGATGGCCTGAGGTGACTTGTTATGAAAGCCAAAGGCTGCGCCAATCAAACCATATATGACGAGTGCCGCGAGGAATGCCCGGCCAACGGCCTTTGCATTTGGAATGGCAACCGCACCGGGTCGCCGCGATGCAGCGATCCGTTCCACGGCACCGCCCGATGCAAGGAAGGAATGCGCCTTGTATAGCGAGTGGGCAACAATGTGAAGAAGCGCGAGCGGGAATAAGGCAAGACCGCATTGCATGATCATGAAACCCATTTGTGCCACCGTGGACCAGGCAAGCGATGTTTTGACCGCTGGCTGCGTCAGCATTACAAGCCCGCCGAATAATGCCGTGAACCCGCCGATCATGACAAGCACGGCCAATATGCCAGGTGCAAGCAACATCACGTCGGCAAAGCGGATCAGCACAAACCCGCCCGCATTAATGACACCGGCGTGAAGCAACGCGGACACGGGTGTCGGTGCTTCCATGACCTCGGTCAGCCAGCCGTGCAACGGGAACTGGGCAGATTTGAGTAGAGCCGCAACCGCCAGAGACGCTGCGGCTATGATGGCCAGCACGCCGCCCTCGCCCTGGCGCGCAGCGGCGGAGATTGTTGCGATGTCGATGCTGTCGTAGCTTCGGGCCATCAATATCGCGGCAATGATGATGCATGCGTCCGCGGCCCGCGCGGTCAGAAACTTCTTGCGTGCTGCCCGCTGCGCCGCAACCCGCTCGGGATAGAACAGCAGCAGCCGGTGAAGGGCAAGGCTCGTCGCGATCCATGCCAGCACCAGTTGAACCAGATTGCCTGCCGTGACCAACGCCATGACCATGGCCAAGGTTGCGCAAATCCAACCCATAAACGCGCCCTGCCGCGCCTCGCCGTCGAGATACGTCGCGGAGTAGCGGATAACGACCCAGCCTATGAATGACACCAGCAGCAACATTGTCGCATTCACTGCATCGAACGTGCCCATAAGCAGGCCGGGCAGCTCTGAATGACGCAACCCAAGCGTTGAGGGATCCGTAACCAGTGCGAATACTGCCAATAGCGAGATGAGTATCGCGCCAAACGAAAGCAGCTCGATCAGTTTTAACGATAGTCGGCTTTTGGAAACCGGTACAAAAAAGCCTGTCATTGCTGCTGCTATCAGCAACATTGGTGCCAACGTGGATAAAGCTGATAACATGCGTGCCCCCGCCATTGTTACGAAATGAT
>JANMJX010000038.1:0-4452 GCA_031371575.1 Sphingomonadales bacterium | reverse complement strand
AGCAGGCGGCGGTTGAGATTGCCGATGACGCCCTCGAACGCCTTGCGCACGGTATATTCCTTGCGCCCGTCCTTGAAGGTGAGCTCGACGGGCATGCCGCCGGTGCCGTGGAGGATGATGAGCTTCTGTTCGGGCGCCAGCTCTTCCCAGGTGGAATCGAGGCTGAAGCCATAGGCCTTCGCCAGGCTGGACAGCACCTGCATATAATATGGGCTTGGCGGGTTCGACTTCGCCCAGGGGACAATCGCGCCCTTTTTCAGGGACAGATGTTCGTTGGGGACCACGAGCTGCGGGTCGAACTCCTGCCGCTCGCCCAGGCCGTCGCAATCGGGGCAGGCGCCCTGCGGCGCGTTGAACGAGAACAGGCGCGGCGCGATTTCAGCGATGGTGAAGCCCGAGACGGGGCAAGCGAATTTCTCCGAGAAGACGATACGGTTGGCGGGGAGGCCGACATTCTTCATGTTCCCCTCCCGTATGCGAGTGGAGGGATCAGTCCCCCGGACTGATCCGAGAGGCTCCACTGGGTTAGGGGAGGGTGAAACTTCGTCGTCGGTGGACGGCCCTCCCCCAGCCCCTCCCGCAGGCGGGAGGGGAGTAAAGGTCGCGCGCGTTTCACCAAAGGCGGTTGGCACATGATCGGGGTTTTGCGCCCCCAACTCCGCCACGGTGGTGTCCGCCAAATCCACAAACGCCAGCCCATCGGCGAGCTTGAGCGCGGCTTCAAAGCTTTCGGCGAGACGTTGCTGGATGCCGTCCTTGACGACGATCCGGTCGACCACGACCTCGATGTCATGCTTGTATTTCTTGTCGAGGGCGGGGGCCTCTTCAATCGCGTACATCTCGCCGTCGATATGGACACGGGTGTAGCCCGAGCGCTGCCACTCGGCGAGTTCCTTGCGATATTCGCCCTTGCGGCCCTGCACCACTGGCGCGAGCAGAAAGGCGCGCGTGCCCTCGGGCAGGGCCATCACGCGGTCGACCATCTGGCTGACGGTCTGCGCGGTGATCGGCAGGCCGGTCGCTGGCGAATAAGGCACGCCGACGCGCGCCCACAGCAAGCGCATATAGTCGTAGATTTCGGTAACCGTAGCGACCGTCGAGCGCGGGTTGCGCGACGTGGTCTTCTGCTCGATCGAAATGGCAGGCGACAGCCCCTCGATATGCTCGACATCGGGCTTCTGCATCATTTCCAGAAACTGGCGTGCATATGCGCTTAGCGATTCGACGTAGCGGCGCTGTCCCTCGGCATAGATGGTGTCGAAGGCGAGGCTGGATTTGCCTGAACCGGACAAGCCTGTGATAACAATGAGCTTATCGCGCGGCAGGTCGATATCGACGCCCTTGAGATTATGCTCGCGCGCACCGCGCACCTTGATGTGGGTGAGTGACATAGTTCGCTTGTTCCAGATTTGTTCTAAAAGCGCAAGTGGGCGCGTCTTACCAGAAATGGGCCGAAGCATGCCCGATTTCAAGGCAGGTTTTCGCCTGATCTTGCCTTTGTTCGCATTTGCAGCATAATGGAGCAAAAGTGGTCGTATATTGTTGAACGTTGGCGCGTGTCAGACGGAAGAATAATATGGCTGTTCGGAATATCATTTCAATTGCCCTGTTTATGACGGCGCTACCTGCCGCCGCGCAGGAGGTTGCGCCGCCTTCGCCCCCCGCTATCGTATTTCAGCCGGGAACTGGCGGCACTGCGGGTCAGATGCCTTATGCCTTGGCCGCTGCCCGCCCGATGATGGATTGCGCCAGTTTGGAATCTGTCAGCGGCACAATCTCAAATGATTATTACGGTCCGGCGGCAGCTCTCCCGCCCCGACGCCTCGAAGCTGCGCTTTTCGCCACGGCATTGGCAAAGTATCGCGGATATTTTTGCGCCTTTGGCCGGACCGCTGGGCCAGCCATCATTGTCGTTGTCGACTTCTCCAAACACAGCAACGAGCCGCGCTTGTACCGTATCGACCTGCGCAATGGTGACGGGCTGGACGCGCCCATCCGCGTCGCTCATGGCATTGGCTCCGACCCGGACGATGACGGCTATGCCAGTTTCTTCAGCAATGTTCAGGAAAGCCTGACATCGTCACTGGGCGCGGCGCTTGGCGCGGAGCGATATTCGGGGATCAATGGGCTCTCGCTGCGTCTGGACGGGCTTGAGCCGTCGAACAGCCAAATGCGCGCACGCGACATTGTGGTGCACAGCTACGCGCCTGAACGCCGCCGCTATTTCAATGCGCAGCATGTCGCGGTGCGCGGCCGGCCCGGGTCAAGCGAGGGATGCTTTGTCGTCGAACCCGACAAGCGTGAATGGATACTCCAGACGCTGGAAAATGGCGGGTTCCTATTTGCAGGTTTGGGGAGCACGAAGCCGCCTGAGCGGACGCAGGTTTCCAACGTCATATTTGCCGCGGGGACGGGGGCGCCTACTCCGGCGGTTGAAGCTCCTGCGCCGCCAGTGACGCAACGGGCGGTGGTTTCGGGAACACCCGCCGAAATGCCCGATAGCCAGCCCACAACGCCCAAATCGCAAGACCCATCAGAATAAGCGCGACTATGAACGCCGCCACCGGGTTGGCGAAGGCCAACAGCAAGAGCCCGCTGGTGGTCACATCCTCTACTGTGGACACGACGACATTGCTGAACGGTTCGGGGCTGGTGTTCACGGCGGCGCGGGCGCTTGCCTTTGTTGCGTGACTGGCAAAGGCAGCACCACCGCCGAGCAGAAAGGCGATGACCTGCCAGGTGGGGTCTGCGCTGTCGACGATGGCCAACGCCAGCAATGCACCGCCCACTGGCCTAACCAGCGTATGCAACCCGTCCCAGATCGAGTCGAGCCACGCAATCTTGTCGGCAAAAAATTCCGCCACTGCGCCAATGGCGCTGATGCCTAGCACCCAGGGGTTGGCAAGGACGTCGAGCATTTTCAAATGTTCGGGCAGTGGCACGATGTTGAAATGCATCGCCAATCCGGTCGCGAAAATGGTCAGGTAAAAGCGCCAGCCAGATAACAAGCTTAAGCTTCCGGCCAGACCCAATATTTCAATGACGCCCATGCCAACTCCATTTCAAGCGCCACGCTGACACGGATGCCGTCGCGATGCAATATGGCCGCAAAAATCGGGTGAAAGGAAGTTTCCGCTTCAACCCCAATCTAAAGCATGCTTGTGTGGGCGCATGGAAAAAGAACTGACCAACCACCCGATCAGCGGCGAACCTTTGCCCATTGCCACTCCAGCGGCCACGATGGTGATCTTCCGGGAAAATCCCGATGGTGGTGCGCCCCTGTTGTTGATGGTCGAGCGGGTCAAGGCAATGGCCTTTGCAGGAGGCGCCGCCGTCTTTCCGGGTGGCAAGGTCGATCCTGCTGATTTCGATTATGCGCAGATGATCGGTTCGTCATTGCCGCTCGACGAAGCTGCTGCGCGGCTTGCGGCGATCCGCGAGACAATTGAGGAGGCTGGCCTTGCGCTTGGGCTGTCTGGCGTTTCGGATGCGGCCAATTGCATTGATGCGCGCGCGGCGCTGCATGAGGGCGAAAGCTTGCAGGCGGTCTGCAACCGTTTTGGCTGGGAGCCAGATTTTGAACAGCTCGTGCCATGGTCGCGCTGGCGCCCGCCAGCGTTCGAGCCCGCGTCGCGGGTCTTCGATACGCGCTTTTACCTGGTGGATGCTGGCGACACGACGCCGTTGGCCACCGTTGACCATACAGAAAACCGGATGCTTTTTTGGGCAACCGCCGCGCAAGTACTGGAAAAGGCCGAACGCGGCGACGTGAAGATCATTTTCCCCACACGGCGCAATCTCGAACGGCTGGCGATGTTCGGAGATTTCAATGCCGCCGCCGCCCACGCTGCCGCGCATCCTGTGTCAACAGTGCTTACTTATGTCGACAAACGTGAGGACGGAAACTGGCTCTGCATTCCCGATGGCCATGGTTATCCGGTGATCGAGGAGTCATTCGACAGCGCGATGCGGGGGTAGGTTTCCCTTTTTTCGTACGACCCAACGTCACCCTGAACTTGTTTGTGCGCTGCACGCCTTCGGCTCCAGGGTGACGATTTTGGGATTGGATGTCGCGTTACAAAAACGACTCTCAATCAATCCTCAGGCGCAATTGTCACGATCAGGCCATCAAGCGCGTCCGTGACGGGGATCTGGCATGACAGGCGCGAGGTTTCGTTGCGATGGTCGGTGCTGTCGAGCAGGTCGTTTTCGTCCTCTCCCATTTTGGGCAAACGATCGGCAAAGGCGGGATCGACATGAACATGGCATGTTGCGCAGGAGCAGCAGCCACCGCACAAGGCGAGCAGCTCATCAAAGCCGTTGTCGCGGATGACTTCCATCAGCGACAGGCCGTTTTCGGCTTCAACCTCGCGGCCCTCGCCATTACGTGAAATTACGGTGACCTTGGCCATGCGCTGCTCCCTTATTCTCGAATAAAGTCGGACTGATAGG
>JANMJX010000026.1:0-2947 GCA_031371575.1 Sphingomonadales bacterium | reverse complement strand
CAAAAGCGCGATTACAGTATTGCCTTTGTTCCCGAGGTCGTTTGCTGGACTGAAGCACCCGAAACTTTAGAAGGTCTGCGCAACCAACGGTCGCGATGGCAGCAGGGGGCCTTGGAAACACTCGTTAGACACCGCAAAATGCTTTGTAATCCGCGCTACGGACGCATCGGCATTGTAGCAATGCCGTTGTTCGTGATCGAAGACTTGATAGGTCCGCCGATGGAATTAGTCGGCTACCTTTTGATTCCGTTATGCTTCGCTCTCGGCATATTGTCACTTGATATCACATTGGCGTTTCTCGGATTAACGTTCGTTTTCGGCACTGGAATTAGCATCGGCACGCTGGCGCTAGAAGAAAAGCAATTACGAAGAACACCAAACGCGACAGACTTATCGCGAATTGCGTTAGCGGCGGTGGTCGAAAATTTTGGCTACCGTCAGATTAATCTTTGGTATCGGTTGCGAGGGATTTGGCGCTTTCTCAAAAAGGACAGCAGTTGGGCCGCAGTTCCTCGAACCGGTTTTGATCGATCCGAACCTGACGCGAAGACAAAATTACCGATATCGACCGAACGGCGCCAGGATGAAACAACAAATTTCGAGCCTTCTGCGGCTGCAACGGATGGCGAGAACGAACAACCAATCGTGATCAAATCCCAATCAACTTACTCCAGCAATAGGGCAAAATAATGCTGAACAAGCGTAGAGCCCTGAAATACCCTAGCGTTGTATCAATTGTCATGATTGCGCTTCTATTCGGTGTTTTGGCCTGGGGTGGGGTCGTGCTGACACGCGACGAAAGCCGCGTAGCGGCGGTCTGGCTGCCTAATGCCGTGCTCGTCGCGATCCTCCTTCGCGGTCGTGGGCTGGGCGATTTGGCCTTTTTACCTGCCGCTTTTGCAGCCAACATCGCAGCAAACGTCTACGCTGGTGATGAATTAGCCCGCGCGATTTCGCTTAGCCTCGTAAACTGTCTCGAAGTTTTGATCGTTTGGTTCGGTATGTGGCGATTAAATTTGCGCAGACCCGATATGTCACTGCTGCCCGATCTTATATCCTTCTGTGCTGTCGCGGGGATTGTCGCGCCAGTTGCATCGGGTTTGTCGGCTCTGGTAATATTAGGGGCACCGGACGCTGCATCCGCCTGGTCGATGTTCCATGGGTGGGCTGTCGCAGACGGTCTAGGTTTGCTCCTTGTAACGCCCACGATTTTGATATTTGCTGATGCGTGGAAAACGAGACGCCGCCCGACGCGGCACGAAGTAGCCGAATGGCTCACCTTGTTTACAGCCGGCACCGCCGCATCTATCTCGGTATTCAGTCAAACGACATATCCATTTCTATTTGCCGTAATACCCGTGGTTGTTTTGCACGCGTTTTGGCAAGGCAGTGTCGGCACGGCGCTTTCGGTCGTCAAAATCTCGATTATCGCTTCGATCGCTACAGCACTCGACGACGGGCCAATTCATCTCGTCCAAGGCAACTTAGGCGACCAATTGTTTGCACTTCAGGTTTTTCTGGCAACGTGTTTTGCTGTCGGCCTTCCTGTGGCTGCGATGCTAAAGAGCCGTGACCTTATCAGCGACGAACTGCGTGAGCGCAGGGACTTTGCCGATTTCATTTTGCAGAACGTCGGTGACGTTATCTTTCGTACTGACGCGATGGGCCGCTGGACATTTTTAAATGCTGAATGGGAAAAGCTCACTGGTTTCACAGTCGATCAGAGTCTTGGATGGCCGACCACGAAGCTTCTGACTCCGGTCGATGTCGCCAAGGCGAGTGCGCTTTATCCGCGAATAATTAACGGAGAAATCAAGGAATGCGTTGTCGACCAGCAGTTTATTGATGCCAAAGGCATACTTCATCACATTGAGGTTACCGTGCAGCCGTTTGTGGACGAGGCGGGAGCCTTTGCCGGAACTGTCGGCAATATTCGCGACATCAGCGAGCGCGTGCGCCAGCAGAGCGCACTGGCTGAAAGCGAAGAGCGTTTCAGAAGAATGGCTGAAACAGCACCGATCGGAATATTCCGCGCTGGCATCGATGGCGACGTCACCTATGTCAATAAGTTATGGAGCGACAAGGTTGGCTTCACGGTCGATGAAATGCTTGGTGATGGCTGGATGCGCGCACTTGCTGATACCACCCCATATAAGGATGATCCGGCTTGGCAAGGGTTCAATAAGCCGGGCGATATCAAACGCCGGATCGGTCAGTTTCGCGGCGCAGATGGGGAAGATCTGTGGATTGAAACAGTCACAAGCGCCGAATTCGACAGTGCAGGCAAAATTGTCGGCTTTATAGGTGCCGCTAATGATATTACCGAACAGCGTCGGGTCTCAGAGCAATTGCGCGAGCATCAACAGTTGGACGAGGGCCGCCGCGATCAGCAGCCAACGCGATGTTGGCGGGCTGCGTTCGGCGAGAGCGATTCCAGCGAGCGCCAGGGCCGGTGCAAACAGGAAGTAGATGCTAGCTCCAGGGACAAACAGGCTGAGTCCGCCGCCCAGCAGGAGGGTCAAGAGCCACGACGCGGCGAGCAACTGCGAGCGACCTTGTGGGCCACGATAGCGGCTGAAAAGCGCCAGCATCGCCCACAACATGGTCGCGTAAACCGCGAGGTAGGCAATGAGCGGAAAAGCGCGATAGAAATCGCCGGCGCGGATCGTTCCCGCAGCGACGCTGGCCAGGCCGGCCGCGGCGATCCCTCCGGCAGCCATGACTGCAACCAGCCCCAACGGGCGCGTCACAGCCTTGCAGCGGAAGGCGAGGACCAAGGCGAGCAAAACCAGCAACCCCAGCGCGACCGCGGCGACCGGCAAAGGCAGGCTGACGAAGAACCGCCCCGCAACATCGGTGAAGACCGAGCGACCCGAACCGGCGGATGGCGATGCTGGCCCGGCCATTGTCTTGGTCATCGCCAGGACTTCGCTGCCGACATGATAGA
>JANMJX010000014.1:0-3360 GCA_031371575.1 Sphingomonadales bacterium | reverse complement strand
CCTGCCGATATCGTCGAAAAGATGGTTGAAGGCGCCGTGAAGAAATTCGCCAAGGAAAATGCATTGTTGAGCCAGCCATTTGTCATGGATGGTAAAACACCGATTTCCGACGTTGTTGCCGCTGCTGGCAAGGAAGCCGGAACGCCAATCGTGCTGAAGGATTATGTCCGCTTCCAGCTTGGTGAAGGTATCGAAAAGGAAGTGTCTGACTTTGCGGCTGAAGTGGCTGCTGCGGTCGGCGCATAAGAACAAAAAGCCGGTCGTGTCGCGTGCAGTCGGGGCACCCATCGGGTGTCCAATGCCCTCATGGCATCTCGACTAAGCATGATGCGAACGGCGTTTAAGTGCCGCAATTAAATTACGGCATAAGCACTTGGCGATGTGGCGCGCGGCTCCTATAGCTGGGCGCCATTATCGTATCGGGACGAGGGACAATATGGCCGCACATGGTTATCGCCGCATTCTGCTGAAATTGTCAGGCGAAGTGCTGATGGGTGATCAGGCCTATGGCATTGATCCCGACACCGTTGCCCGGGTTGCCGAAGAAGTGAAGGCTGCGCAGGACACGGGGCTGCAGCTGTGCCTTGTGATCGGCGGCGGCAACATCTTTCGCGGGATGGCCGGGGCGGCAAAGGGTATGGATCGGGCGCAGGCCGACTATATGGGCATGCTCGCGACGGTGATGAACGCGCTTGCGATGCAAAATGCGCTCGAGCAACTTGGTGTCCCCACGCGCGTGCAATCCGCGATTGAAATGGACAAGGTCTGTGAGCCCGTCATCCGTCGCCGAGCCGAGCGTCATTTGGAAAAGGGACGCATCGTCATTTTTGCAGCTGGCGTGGGCGCACCGTTCTTTACGACCGACAGCGGCGCTGCATTGCGCGCCGCCGAAATGCAATGCGACGCCTTGTTCAAGGGCACCTCAGTCGACGGTGTTTACGACGCTGATCCAAAGAAGGTTTCATCGGCAACCCGTTATGAAACATTGAGTTATGACCGCGTCTTGGCAGATAATCTGAAGGTCATGGACGCTAGCGCCGTGTCACTTTGCCGTGACAACAACATACCGATCGTGGTTTTTTCAATCCGCGAACAAGGCAATATTTTGAAAGTGCTCGACGGAAGCGGCACTTCCACTGTGGTAACAAGCGAAGGAAATTAATCCATGCCGCAATATGACAAAGCCGACGTAGAACGCCGCATGAAAGGCGCTGTCGATTCATTCAAAAGCGACCTTTCCGGGCTTCGCACAGGCCGTGCCAATGTGACATTGCTCGACCCTGTTGTGGTTGAGGTTTATGGTTCGCATATGCCACTTAGCCAGGTCGCAACGGTCAGCGCGCCTGAGCCACGGATGCTTTCGGTGCAGGTCTGGGACCGCGCAAATGTCACGCCAGTCGAAAAAGCCATTCGCTCGGCCGGCCTTGGCCTTAATCCGATTACCGATGGTCAGATGTTGCGTCTGCCCATTCCAGATCTGACCGAAGAGCGCCGTAAGGAACTGGCGAAGCTTGCCGGACAATATGCCGAGAAAGCCAAAATTGCGATCCGCAATGTGCGTCGCGACGCCAATGACGGGCTGAAGACCGACGAGAACAAGAAGGAAATCAGCGAGGACGATCGCAAACGCCTCGAGACTGAGGTCCAGAAAATGACCGACGAGATGATCAAGGCAGTCGACGATGCCGCTGCGCATAAGGAAAAGGAAATCCTGAGCCAGTGATTTTGCGGGGGGCTCTTTTCCAACACAAGCCGACTGCGCCGAGTTGGTGATGGCTATTGTGGAAGCCCACGCGCGCATCGAGGCTGGAACTGGTAAATTGCCACGCGACGTGGCCATCATCATGGATGGCAATGGCCGCTGGGCGAAAAAACGTATGTTGCCGCGTGCAATGGGCCATAAGCGCGGAGTCGAAACCGTGCGCAATATCGTCCGCGCTGCAGGCGAGCTGGGGCTCGAGACATTGAGCCTTTATGCGTTCTCGAGCGAGAACTGGAAACGGCCAGAGGATGAGATCAGTGATCTCATGGGGTTGATGCGGGACTTCATCAAATCCGATCTTGACGAATTCGCGGCCAATGACGTGCGGCTGAAAATCATTGGCAATTACAAGGCGTTGGCACCTGACATTGTGGAGATGCTTGAAGAATCTATCGCTCGAACAGCCAAGAACAGCCGAACCACGCTTGCCGTTGCGTTAAATTATGGATCGCAGGATGAAATCGTGCGTGCAGCATCCGCTGCCGCTGCGCAGGGCGAAATCACTTCCGCTTCGATTGAGGCAAATCTGGATACCGCTGGTCTGCCGCCATTGGATTTGCTCATTCGCACCTCAGGCGAACAGCGCCTGTCGAATTTTATGCTGTGGCAGGCTGCATATGCCGAGTTTTGGTTTACGCAGACATTGTGGCCGGACTTCAGCAAAGATGAACTAGCAGCCGCCTTGAACGAGTTTTCCAGCCGCGAACGCCGTTATGGTGGGCGATGACCGATAAGGTTCAACCACTCGGCAAATCCCGGTCGGACTTAGGCATCCGGACCTTGTCCAGCGTTGCCATGATGTCGGTAGCCATCCTTGCAATATGGATGGGCGGATATGCCTTTATGGCACTTGTCGTAGCTGTCGGGCTTGGCGTTTATTGGGAATTTTCCAAGCTCGTGTTCGGGTTCGCCAAAAGCGTGCTGGCCCGGGTCTTGTGGCTGTTGGCCGGTCTTGTCTATGTCGGCCTTGCTTGCTTTACCTTATTGCTATTTAGCGCCCCGTTTTTTGGCATGACTCCAGCCATCATGCTCATTGCAGGTGTCATTGGTACAGATGTTGGCGCTTATTTCGCAGGCCGCAGTATTGGTGGGCCGAAAATTGCGCCGCGTATAAGCCCGTCGAAAACATGGTCTGGCCTCTTTGGCGGCATGCTTGGTGCGGGACTAGCCATGGTTGCAATCCAGGCCGCGCTGTATGCAGCCAGGGGCGGCCATCCGGGCGATGGCGATGTATATCTGGCATATGGTATACCGCGGCTGATGCTGACGGGCCTTGTTTTGGCCGTTGTCGCGCAGTCGGGTGATTTCTTTGAAAGCTGGATGAAGCGGCGCGCCGGGGTTAAGGATTCTGGGCGGCTAATACCGGGACATGGCGGGCTGTTTGACCGAACGGACGGTCTTATCGCCGCTGCCTTCGCTGCAGGTGTCATTACGATATTTGAATATGTGGCAGGAAGTTAGGCCGTGACTCGCAGCGTATCTATTTTCGGCGCGACGGGCTCGGTTGGCATGTCCACACTGGATCTTATTCGCCAGCATCGCAGCAAATACAAAGTGATTGCGCTGACGGCCAATGGCAATGCAGCGGCGATTGCGCA
>JANMJX010000005.1:0-12878 GCA_031371575.1 Sphingomonadales bacterium | reverse complement strand
GGATGAGCCCTGTTCAGCACTTGACCCCATTGCCACCGCGCGCATCGAGGAGTTGATCCACGATCTGCGCGGCAAATATGCTATCATCATTGTGACCCACAACATGCAGCAGGCCGCGCGCGTTTCGCAACGCACCGCCTTCTTCCATTTGGGCCATCTGATTGAATTTGGTGAGACATCCGAAATTTTTACCAATCCGCGTGAAGACCGGACGAAGGATTATATTACAGGCCGCTACGGCTAGGAAGATTACGACATGAGCACTGGAAGCAAGCATACCATCACGGCTTTTGACGATGACATGGATGAAATCCGTGGCCTCATCGCCGAAATGGGCGCCCGTGCGGAGGCGGCCGTTGTGGCAGCGATGAAGGCGCTGCGTGAGCATGATGTTGATGCTGCTGCAACGATCCGCGCCGATGACAAGATCATCGATAATCTCGAGACCGATGTCGAGCGACGGGTCGTCCGGACCAATGCCCTGCGTGCTCCAATGGCAGATGATTTGCGCGAGCTGATTGCTGCGTTGAAGATGTCGGCTGTGATTGAACGGATCGGCGATTATGCCAAGAACATCGCAAAGCGCGTACCCCAAATGAACGGGAAAATTCCCTCGAGCGCGATGGAACAACTGGCCGGCATGGGCGAGATCGTTGTGGAAATGATCCGCACCGCGATGGATGCTTATGCCAAACGGGACGTCGATCTGGCACGTGCCGTAACAATCCGCGATGATGTCGTTGACCAGCTTAACAAAGACCTGTTTGTCGACTTCGTAGCCTATGTCGCCAAGAACCCCGAGAATGCAACCGAGGTCGCGCATTTGCTGTTTACCGCCAAAAATCTCGAACGGATTGGCGACCACACGACGAACGTCGCGCAAATGATTTATTTTACCGAAACAGGTGAAAACCTGCCCGACGCTTAAAGCGGAGAGAATTATGCCCAAGGCACAATTGCTATTGGTTGAAGACGACAGCGCGCTTGCGGAGCTTGTTCGCTGGCATTTCGAGCGTGAGGAATTCGACGTCCAGCACACAGGCGACGGCGAAGAAGCTCTGTTGATGGCCAAGGAGCGCACGCCTGATCTGGTGTTGCTCGACTGGATGCTGGAAAATTTGTCCGGGATCGAAGTGTGCAGGCAACTGCGCAAGTCCGATAACACGGCGAATGTCCCCATCATCATGCTGACGGCGCGGGGCGAAGAGGATGATCGCATTCGTGGCCTCGAAATAGGCGCCGATGACTATGTCACGAAGCCATTCTCGCCGCGCGAGCTGGTGGCGCGAGCCAAGGCCGTTTTGCGCCGGGTCCGGCCAGCGCTTGCCGGCGAAGCATTACGCTTTGGCGATGTCGAAATGGACACGGTGGCGCACAAGGTCAAACGCGCCGGGAAGCAGGTTCCGCTCGGTCCAACCGAATATCGTTTGCTCAAGCATTTCCTTGAATATCCGGGTCATGTGTTTTCTCGTGAACGCCTGCTCGACAGCGTCTGGGGCCATGACAGCGATATCGAAATTCGCACCGTCGACGTTCATATCCGCCGCTTGCGCAAAGCCCTCAATGAAGGCTTTGGCAGCGACATTATCAGAACTGTGCGCTCGGCGGGCTATTCACTCGATCAGGACGCGGTTTAGAACTCCATCTGCATCCGTGCAGCAACGACATCTACCGAATATTTGCGCTGGTCGACCGGAACTGGCGAAAGTGGATCAACCGACGCTGCCAACGGACCGCCTTCTACATCCACCCGTCCATAGTTCAGCATGAAGCGCACATAATCTATCGGGTACCAGTTGAGGGCAAACAAATAGCTGGTCTGTGTGCCACCGCGTCCGAGGCGCGTGTTCAGCGCAGCCATACTACTGGAGCCGTTCAGGAAATTGTTTGTCAGCCCGTTCTTCAACGCATTGCTGTCTAGGTCGAGATATTCAAAGCGCCCGGCAATCTGAAACGCACCAAGACCCTTTTTATCGATGGGTTTGAGTACCTTGGTCCGGCCCCATAAGCCATCTTTGTAACCGCGCGTCTCGCCCGTCAGGAAATAACCGGCCTCGGCATACATGCCAAAAAAGCTCGGGTCGCCTGTGGGCGTTACCGCGCTGTTGCCATTAGCGAAACTGTTCAACCCTGTAGCTATATCGCCTGCGCGATACGCATTTACTTTTGTCCATTGCCCCTCGCCAGCGAAATAAAATCCGGGGAATATGGCCGCAAGCTCAAGCCCCAAGATGCGGTCGCTCTTGGCGGCAAAGCTGCCGGTATCGACAAAACGAACATCGGTGAGCTGGGTGTTGGGACGCGCACGATATCTGGCAAGCTGGTTCGTGGACGGTGCGTTCACTGAAACCGAAACGGTTCCATTGTTGTTGGATGCAAATTCGCGCTGTTGGACGGTGGCACCAAAGTGCAGCTGTCCGCCAAAAGCCTTGGGTGCGTAAACGAGCCGTCCTGCTCCAATCCAACCGTCATTGTCGAACGAACTGTCAATACTGTGTGCCGTAAACAGCCCGGCTTCCGCACGGATACCGTTTTCGTCATCGTGCCAGGCAACTGCGCCACCCAATCTGCGTGTGTTTGTAAATGCGTCATTGAAAGCCGCGCGCTCGGTAAAGCTAATATTGTTGGAGCTGGTGATCTGCTCCAACCCGTTCAATGATTCAAAATTCCCAATGCGAACTCCGATTGGTGCGTTTTTGGGATTATAGCTTAAAAAAGCATCCCCGAATGCTACATTGGCATTCGCAAAATCGGCCTCCACTTTGTAACCAAGTCCGCCCGGCATCGTGCCTTCGGCACCCAACCTCACGCGGCGCACCCTGCTGTTGAAACCAAGGTTGCGATTGATTGCATAATCGCCAGGAACGCTTACGTAACCTGCATCATAATGGATCCGGCCACGCGGCTTGAAGGTCCAGCCTTCACTGGAACTGGTCTCCGGACCGCCCTTCCACTTAACTTCTGTGGCCGTCTTTTTCTCGACTACGTTCACTTTTGCCGAAATGGCAGCCAACTGTTCCTTCAGCGCAGCGATTTCAGCGCGTAAGGCATCGATCTCGGACGCATTATCCTGCGCCTGTGCAGGCATGGCAGCAGCCATCACAGTCAGCAAAGCTGTTCCGTAAAGCCATTTTTTCGCGGTCATCATGGATTCCTTGTATAAGATGATGACGCCTAAACAACAATTATAAGTCTGACACATGACAGATAAATTTCTGTTTTATGACATTCCCCAAGCATTGCTTTACGCTTGCGTCAAGTAAGCGGTCATGGCAAGGCTCAGCCCGATTTGGCGGCACGGTCCGCCCCTGATTATGGAGATAGTGTATGACCATCAGTTTTAAAGACAAAGTCGCAATCGTGACAGGCGCAGGCGGCGGATTGGGCAAGGCGTATGCGCTCGAACTCGCAAAACGCGGTGCAAAAGTGGTGGTCAACGATTTGGGTGGCGCACGCGATGGTACCGGAACATCGGACGCCGCTGCGCAAGTGGTCGAGCAGATCAAAGCGGCGGGCGGCGAAGCCATGGCGAATGGCGGCAGCGTCACCGAATATGAACAGATGGTCGAAATGGTTACCAAGACAAAAGAGGCTTGGGGCGGCGTCCATATCCTGATCAACAATGCCGGCATATTGCGCGACAAAAGCTTTGCAAAAATGGACATGCCCGATTTCAACTTGGTGCTTCAGGTCCATGTCATGGGTTCAGCCAACTGCACCAAGGCCGTCTGGGACACGATGCGTGACCAGGCTTATGGCCGTATCCTGATGACGACGTCATCGACTGGTCTGTACGGAAATTTTGGACAGGCCAATTATGGCGCTGCCAAGCTTGGGCTGGCAGGTTTTACCAAAACGCTTCACCTCGAAGGCGCCAAATATAATGTTCGCGTCAATTCGCTTGCGCCAGTGGCTGGCACACGCATGACCGAAGACATCTTTCCTGAAGGCCTGTTCGACCAGTTCACACCGGAAAATGTTGTTCCTGCGGCTCTGTATCTTGTGAGCGAAGATGCGCCCACGAACATGATCATAGGTGCTGGTGGTGGTGGCTATCATGCGGCTTATGTGACGATGACACCCGGCGTTGCATTGCGTCAGGACGACCGCACGGTAGAAGGCTTTGCCGCAGCATGGGACAAGATCATTGACCGCACCGGTGAAACGGTTCCGCAATCAGGCGGCGAGCAATCGATCGCGGTAATGAAGGCGCTTCAAGCACTCGGCTAAAGCTTTCGCAATAATCTGACGAAAAAGCCCGGTCGCTTCGCCGGGCTTTTTTTTACACGTCGACCAGCTTCATCAATTTGCGCTCGACAGGCGCAAGAACTGGCCCGAGATCGTGGCCGCGCTTCAATATTGCGCCGCCTTCGCCAACCAATGCCCACATGCCCTGCCGGTTTCGCAGCGCGGGTCGTTTCTCGATGCGATATTCGGGCCGCTCGGTCGCGCGCCTGAACATGCTGAACACAGCAGCCTCACGGCCAAGATCGATGGCGTAATCGCGCCAGTTTCCAGCAGCGACCATTCGCCCATATAAATTAAGTATCTGCGTCAGCTCATTCTTGTCGAACCCGACCTGATTATGCCGGCTAATTCCAGGAAAGGGCGTGATGGTCGCGCTCAACTGGCCTTGCTTCCTTTGGCGGGGCGCGATTTTGCGGGCGTCACATTCCCTGCAGCTTCACGTTCCGACATCATTTCAGCAATCTTTTTGCGCAAAGTTTCGATCTCGCACTGCATGATCTCAAGGCTTTGTGTCGCGGGATCGAACATTTCGTGGCATGGCGTGCCATAGGGCATGAAGTCCCGCGCATAGGTTTCCGCCTTTACCAATGTGGATCGCGCTTTTTGGCCAATCATCGTCGCGCCTGCAGGTACGTCTTCGGTCACAACGGCTGCGGCACCAATGCGTGCGCGGGCACCCACGGTGATTGGGCCAAGAATCTGTGCGCCTGAGCCGATAATGGCGTCATCCAATATTGTGGGATGCCGTTTGCCACCCATCCCACTGGTGGGGTTGGTACCGCCCAGGGTGACATTCTGGTACATGGTGACATTGTCGCCAATCTCGGCGGTTTCGCCAATGACGCTGAAGCCATGATCGAGGAAAAAATTACTTCCGATTTTTGCACCGGGATGAATGTCGATTCCGGTCATGAACCGCGCGAAATGGTTCACCAGCCGCGCCAGAAAATACATGTGCCCGAGGAAGAGCCAATGGGCGACGCGATGGTATGCGACTGCCCAAACGCCTGGATATAACAATATCTCCCACCGGGATCGGGGTGCTGGATCCCGTTCCTTGATGGAGTCGAGATAGTCGATGAGATTAGAAATGAACATGTTAGACCCTGCCATCCTTTGAGGGACCGGTTGATTGCATCCCAAGTTAGGGATTTACCCGCCCTTTTTCCAGCGGCCGATGTGCTTTAACGATAAATTTATATGCAACCATCGCTAAAAGCGATTATGATTTCGATATTAATAGATAAGGTCTATAAATGAGTACCTACCTGCCAACGTTAAAGCAATTGCAGTATCTTGTGTCTTTGCAAGAACATGGCCATTTTGGCAAAGCGGCCGAAGCCAGTTTTGTGACGCAATCCACGCTATCGGCAGGAATTCGGGAGCTTGAATCGCTGCTTGGGCTCATGCTTGTCGAACGCACACGCCGCGTTGTCCGTTTTACCCCTTTGGGCAACAAAATGGTGGCAAAGGCGCACCGCATCCTGCGCGAGGCAGAAGAACTCGCTGAAATGGCGCGCTCCGCTGGCAAGCCGCTCGCCGACGATTTGCGGATGAGCGTCATCCCAACGATCGCCCCGTTTCTTTTGCCGAAGTTATTGCCGGCGTTGCGCAAGCAATATCCGGATCTCAAGCTGTATCTTCGTGAAGAGGCAAGCGCCGCCGCGATTGAGGCGCTGCACCATGGCCAAGTCGATTGCGTCCTGCTGGCACTTCCATTTGCTGCGGGCGATGTCGAAAAAGCGACGCTTTTTGAAGACCGGTTGTTTGTCGCCTTTCCAAAGGACGACCCGCGAGATCCGCCCGAAAGCATTAAACCGGAACTGATTGATGAAAGCCGCCTGCTGTTGCTCGTCGATGGGCATTGCCTCAAGGACCATGCGCTGGCTGCCTGCAACCGGCCAGAAATGCGCGCCTTTGCCACAATGCTTGGCACATCATTGCATACGCTCGTTCAGATGGTCGACAATGGTCTTGGCCTGACCATCATCCCTGAAATGGCCGTCAAAGCAGGCTTGCTCAACGGCACTGAGGTCCAGGCCCGTCCTTTAAATGCAGAACATGCGTCGCGGGAAATAGCTTTGGTGTGGCGGACCAACAGTCCGCGCCGAGAAGAATTTGAATTGCTGGCCGACGCGCTTCGGGGTTTGCATGTGGCCTAGATAGAGGCCCAGCGCTTAGCGCGCGCATCGTCCGTTGATTTTGCCGCGACCCATTTGGAAGTGCCATCCGCAAAATGTTCGCGTTTCCAAAATGGGGCGTCAGTCTTCAGGCGATCAATCAGGAAAGCCGTTGCTTCCAATGCCTCCGCCCGGTGTCCCGAAGCAGCCCCCACGACGACCACAGGCGCGCCCACAGGCACGATTCCGACCCGGTGGGTGATGACGGCGCCTAGCAACGACCAACGCACTGTAGCAGCTTCTATGAGGCGCAAAAGACATGCTTCTGTCATGCCCGGATAATGCTCCAATTCAATGGCCGTCACACCTCCGTCATCGCGCACGATCCCGGTGAAACTCGATACCGCACCACCACCCAGCCCATCGAGGTCGACAAGCTCACTTGCAGCGCTAATCGGCGCGTTGCTGATGCGCACGCTCTTCATCCGCCGGTCACTGGTGGGAATATGGCAAGCTCATGTGCGTCGCCGATCAAGGTGTCGGCGGTTGCCATATTCTGGTCCAATGCAAAACGCAGCTTTGCGTGATCGCTGAATGCAGCGGCGTGTTCTTCCGATTGCCCCGAGAGCCAATCTAGAGCCTCGGCGACAGAACGCAGTTCTTGCGGGAAGGCATATTCTTCGGACGAGACGCCGACGGCTTCGCGCACGCTGGCAAAATACAGCAGTTTCACGCGCTCAATCCATATGCTTTATGCCGACGCGCAAATAATCCCAGCCGGTGATCATGGTCAGCCCCGCTGCAATCCACAACAAGGTCAGCGCCGCCTGTTTCAGCAGCAGCCAGTCAGGCAAAGACCCAGCCAATATGATGCCGCCAAGCGATACCAATTGAAATGTCGTCTTCCACTTGGCCAGTTTGGACACGGGAACCGAGATCTGAAGCCCGGCGAGAAACTCTCGCAAGCCAGACACAATCATTTCGCGCAGCAAAATGATGAGCGCGGCAATGACATGCCATCCATCGACGTCGCGCGTAAAGACCAGCATTAGAATAACCGCGGCGACCATGATTTTATCAGCAATCGGGTCGAGGAAGACGCCCAATTTGGACACGGTGCCTTGCGCGCGCGCCAGATAGCCGTCGAAATAGTCCGTGATGCCCATTAGGCAGTACAGCACGAATGCGAAGGCGTAATCGAGCGGGACTGGCTGCACGCCCAGTGGCTTTGTTCCCGGCCACAGCAGAAAGACCAAAATGGGGACGGCGAATATCCGCGACATGGTAAGGATGTTAGGTAGGCTTAGCATCAGGCAGCGATAGCGCGATGCGCAGGCAAAATCACGCGGCTATTTGACGATCATCGGAAATGCGCTTTGCCATGCTCCCAACTGGCGGCTAAGGCACGTTCATCGTCCCCAAGGGAAACCGGTATTGATATGGCCACGACAATGTCCCTGATGAACAAGCGCCGGTTTTTGCCGCTTTTCGTCACCCAGTTTCTCAATGCTTTCAACGACAATTTCTACAAAATGGCCATGGTCATTCTGGTCACATACGAAATTTATTCCGACCCCACGCAAGAGGCAAATTTTAATGCCATTGCTGGCGCGCTGTTCATATTGCCGTTTTTTCTGTTTTCCGCTCTGGCGGGACAACTCGCCGACAGTATCGAAAAAACCAGAGTCATCCGCACCGTGAAAACCGCCGAGATTTTCATCATGATATTCGGTGCATCCGGAATTTATCTGCATAATATTCCACTGATGTTGGCCGCATTGTTTGCCATGGGCGTGCACTCGACGTTTTTTGGGCCCATCAAATACGCAATTTTGCCGCAGCATCTCGAAAAAGACGAGGTTCTTGGCGGAACTGGCCTGGTAGAGGCGGGCACCTACCTCGCTATTTTGGGCGGGACAATTGCCGGTGGAATTATTCCTGGCAAAATTGCCGGTATTTGCATCATTATTGTTGCGGTGATCGGGCGGTTGACCGCGCAATCGGTCCCGCTCGCCCCGCCGGAAAATGACGCCCCCTCCGCGAAGATGGACTGGAACATTGTCCGCAGCAGTTGGCGGCTCGTGCGCGACACGATGCACATCCCGCATCTTTTCATGGCAATCATGGCCATCAGCTTCTTTTGGGGCATTGGCGCCGTATTGGGATCGATTTTCCCGCCAATGGTAAAAAATGCGATTGGCGGCGATAACACCGTCGCTACGTTGTTCACCGCCTTCTTCTCGATCGGCATCGCCATTGGCTCCATTGCCATCAACCGCATGCTGAAAGGCACCGTATCCGCAAAATACGCACCCGCATCAGTCATAGTGATGGGATTATTCGTCTTGGACCTGTGGTGGACCGTAAGCCATTGGGGCCCAGTTGGCCAGGAACTGATGGACTGGCTCACATTTCTAAAGCTGGGCTCTGGCGAAAGATTGATCGTCGATTTGCTGGGTATCGCGATTGCCGGCGGAATGTTCGTCGTTCCGCTTTATGCCTTTTTGACGACCACTGTCGCCAAGTCACAAACCGCACGCACCATCGCTGCCAACAATATTGTCAACTCTGGCGCCATGGTCATTGGCGCTGTGGTTTATGGCCTGCTGGTAAGTGCCGGGGTAGGCATAGCCGACACGTTGTTCATGATCGCTGCCGCGTGCCTTGTGTCAGCGTGGATTGCGTGGCGCCTGCACAAAGCGTGCGACGTCGCCGAGCTTCAAATCACGCAATAAAGCTGGTTATTGCGACGAAAAAAGCCGTAAAACTGAGCATGAAAAGATGCGTATCTTCCTTACGCCACCATGATTTCGGTCGCGGCGCGGCAAGCGCATAACTGTTGGTGGGTGGCGGGAGCAAGCGGCGCAATGGGTGGCGCGCAGCTTCGTTGTACATGACCAATCTTCGTTTCATCATGGAACGTTAACCTTTTGTTAGGCATAATGGCCATGCGGAAATGACGATTAATTTGCGAAAATTTCCGCTGTCCCATTTTGCAACATTGGTTAGGCCGTTATTAACCATATTATCGCGGATAAGTTGGCCGTCAGATGCTGTGCCTGCTATAGTGTGTGACTAAAATTCAGGAGACTTCAGACATGGATAGAGCAGCACAAATTCAAAGGACTGGTGGCCCTGAAGTCATTCAATGGACGGATGTGAATCTCCCCGCCCCGGGCGTTGGCGAGGTTCGGATGCGCAATCTGGCGGTCGGTCTGAATTTCATAGATGTCTATCATCGCAGCGGACTTTATCCGATTGCCTTGCCAAATGGCTTGGGTATGGAAGCCGCGGGCGTGATCGAAGCGGTCGGCGAAGATGTCACCGACTGGCGCGTTGGTGACCGCGTCGCGACCTTCGGCCCAGCGCTGGGCGCTTATGCAACCGCGCGCAACATTGCGGCAAGCAGCCTCTTTCTTGTCCCGGACGACATCAGCGACGAGGTTGCTGCAGCAGGCCTGCTGAAAGGCTGCACCACCGAGTTCCTCGTTGAGCGCTGCGCCAAGGTCCAGCCGCAATGGGACGTCCTGGTGCATGCTGCGGCAGGCGGGGTGGGGTTGTTGCTCGTCCAGTGGCTGAAGCATGTCGGCGCACGCGTCATCGGCACAGTGAGCACTGACGAAAAAGCCGCTCTGGCCCGCACCGCGGGTGCCGACCATGTCATCCTGTATGGCAAGGAAGATGTCGCGGCGCAGGTCCGTGAACTCACCGACGGCAAAGGTGTCGAGGTAACATTTGATGGTGTTGGACTGGAGACGTGGGAAACCTCGCTTGACGCAACTGCGCGGCGCGGCCTCATTGTGAATTATGGCAATGCAAGCGGCCCGGTCACAGGTGTCGGACTTGGGCTGTTGGCACAAAAGGGGTCACTATACGTGTCGCGGCCGACCTTGTTTGATTATTACCACAACCCCGCCGAACGCGCCGCAGGTGCGGAATATGTCTTCGACATGTTCCGGCAAGGCATCATCGATATCAATGTGGGTCAGCGCTACCCACTTGAATATGCGGCGCAAGCTCATGTTGATCTCGAGGCGCGCAAGACCGTTGGTTCGACCGTGCTCATTCCTTCGCTAAACGCATAACCAGATTCCATCTGGTAAGTCGTTGCTTAGCCGTTAGGTATCGGAGTTCGGCAACGGGGGAAAATCATGGATATCAGGGGTAAAACTGCATTGGTGACGGGCGGTACTGACGGGATTGGTCTGGAAATTGCCCGCCAGTTGAAGGCCAAGGGTGCAAATGTAACTGTTTGCGGTCGCCGGGACGATCTGCTGGTCGCGGCGCAGTCAGAGGGCTTAGAGGCCATCAAGGCGGATCTTTCAACCGCGGCTGGGTGCGAGGCGCTCGCACAGACATTATCCAAAAAGCCGATCGACATATTGATCAACAATGCGGGCATGAGCGGCAATTTCGGTCCAGGCGAACCGCTTGATCTTGCATTGACGGACCAGGCGATATTCCTGAACCTCAACGCGCCATTGCATCTGATAGGGCATTTTTTGCCCGGCCTGCTTGAGCGGCCGGAAGCGACAATCGTGAACGTCACGTCCGGACTTGCCATTGCTCCGCGCGCGGGAGGGCCAGTCTATTGCGCGACCAAGGCTGGACTGCGCAGCTTCACGCAGTCGCTGCGCCATAATCTTCGCGCTACAAACGTCCATGTGATTGAGGCCCTGCCTCCGGTCGTGGACACGGCCATGACTCGAGGACGCGTGAGTGGCCGCAAAATGTCGGCCCAGCAATGTGCAGCTGAAATTGTGGATGCCATTGCAACCAATGCAGACGAAGCCAATGTCGGGATGGTCAAGCTGCTTAGGCTGGCTTATTCGATGTCGCCGACCCTTGCACGGCGGATCATGATCAAATTCTGATCGTCAGCATTCAA
This sequence comes from Sphingomonadales bacterium, assembly GCA_031371575.1. Lineage (GTDB taxonomy): Bacteria > Pseudomonadota > Alphaproteobacteria > Sphingomonadales > Sphingomonadaceae > Sphingorhabdus_B. The sequence goes on along the minus strand of JANMJX010000005.1, from coordinate 1,622 downwards.
CCACGTTGACGGCGAGACCGCCAAGGCTGGTTTCCTTATATTTCGAACGCATGTCTTCGCCCGTCTGGCGCATGGTTTCAATCACGGCATCCAGGCTGACCACATGCGCGCCATCGCCCTGAAGCGCGAGATAGGCTGCATTAATGGCCTTGATCGCCCCCATGGTGTTGCGTTCAATGCACGGGATCTGGACCAGGCCGCCAATGGGGTCACAGGTTAGACCCAGATTGTGCTCCATTCCGATCTCGGCGGCATTTTCCACTTGCGCATTGCTGCCACCAAGCGCTGCCGCAAGCCCAGCCGCAGCCATGGAGCACGCAACGCCAACCTCGCCCTGACAGCCCATTTCTGCGGCGGATATGGATGCGTTGGTTTTGTACAGAAAACCGATCGCGCTGGCCGTGGTCAGCAACAGCCGACTGCCCTCGCGCGTCGGGTTGGCGGTGAATATCTCATAATATTTCAAGACCGCGGGAATGACCCCGGCCGCGCCATTGGTCGGCGCGGTCACGACCCGGCCACCTGCGGCATTTTCCTCGTTTACCGCCAATGCCCAAAGGCTGACCCACTCGAACACTGTTGACGGGTCGTTGCGCGGTCCACGTTCGACGAGCCGCTCATGCAAGCATTTGGCCCGCCGTTTGACATTGAGGCCTCCGGGCAAAATGCCGTCATTGGCGATACCGCGCTTGACGCAATCCAGCATCGCAACGCGCACCTCATCGATAAACGCGTGCGTTTCTTCTTCGCTTCGCCACGCCGATTCATTGGCCTTGACGATATCGCCAAAGGTCAGGCCGGTTTTATCACCCATTGCCAGCAATTCTGCACCAGATGCAAAAGGATGCGGAAGTACGAAATTCAAACGCAGGGCATCGGCGCCATCGCGCTTGATTGCCCCGCCGCCAATCGAGAAGTAGGTTTCCTGATAGTCCGAGCCATCACCATAAGTAGCGGTAAAGCGCATGGCGTTCGCATGGCCCGGCAAAAATTCGCCTTTGCGAAACAGCAGATGCTGGCTTTCTGCGAAACCGATCGCCAACTTGCCCGCAAGCTTCAATTGATCGGCGTCCCGGATCGCAGAAATGATGGGAGGAATGTCGTCCGGGCACACGCCTTCGGGGCTATAGCCCGACAGCCCGAGCAATATCGCAGTGTCGGTCGCATGGCCATGACCGGTAAGCGCCAGCGAACCGAAAAGCTCACACATCACCTGGCCTATATCAGGGCGGATCAGTGCCCGTTCGGCAAAGTCACACGCCGCACGCATAGGCCCCACCGTATGCGAGCTTGAGGGCCCGATACCGATCGTAAACAAATCCGTGATGCTGAAGGCGTGAGACATTTGACGCTACGGCATTAACAGCAAGGGGTATTTACACAACCATTTTAGTTGCAGATGAAACCAATAATGGAAGCCGGATCATTACACCATTCGCTAACAAGATATGGCGATTTGCTAGTGGCGACCTTATTGAACGGTCCCGACAGTCCTCTGTGGATGGCTCCCGCGTTGCAAGCATAAAATGATGAACTGGCCTTTGGTCGGGTGCAGTCGTCTGTCCGGCCTGTTTGTGCAGTCGGTTTAGACTGCTGGCCCTGATGGGGTTCGCGAACAAGGT
>JANMJX010000080.1:0-15664 GCA_031371575.1 Sphingomonadales bacterium | reverse complement strand
TTGCCCTCCCCAAAATGGTCAAAGCAGGCTTTCTGCTTGATTTAGCAGGAATACCCTTGATCGTTGGCATGGTTTGGCTGGTTGGTGCGCTCCGCGCGACGTAATTTAGTTTCAATTGAAACGAATAATGTTATGTCTGGCGGATCAGGAGATTCCCATGACCGACGACAATAGCACGCCCACAGCCACCCCAATCGCCCGCCGTAAGCCGAAGGCAGATATCGAAACCATCGGCGGACGAAAGCTGAAACCATCAACGTTGATGATGGGTCATGGCTATGATCCCACTTTGTCCGAAGGGTCGTTGAAGCCGCCAATTTTCCTCACATCGACATTTGCGTTTGAGAGTGCAGCCGCAGGCAAGAAGTTCTTTGAACATATCACCGGCAAGCGTGAAGGGCCGGCCGATGGTCTTGTATATTCTCGCTTCAACGGACCCAATCAGGAAATTTTGGAAGACCGTTTGGCGGTATGGGATGAGGCCGATGACAGTCTGGTCTTTTCCAGCGGCATGTCGGCGATTGCAACGATGTTGCTCGCCCTGGTCAGCCAGAATGACGTGATCGTCCATTCCGGGCCGCTTTATGCGGCGACCGAAACATTGATCGCGCGGATATTGTCGCGTTTTGGTGTTGGGTTCTTGGATTTTCCAGCTGGTGCAACGCGCACGGAAATCGATGATATTCTGGAACGTGCCAAGGCGCTGGCGCAACAAAAAGGCGGCAAGGTGGCGCTTGTGTATCTGGAAAGCCCCGCCAACCCGACCAACGCTCTGGTAGATGTCGAAGCCGTTCGCGCCGCCCGCGACGCAGCGTTTCCGGGGGAGCAGAAGCCTGCTATCGCCATCGATAATACATTTCTGGGCCCGTTGTGGCAGCAGCCCATTAAGCAGGGTGCGGAACTCGTTGTCTACAGTCTGACCAAATATGCCGGAGGGCATTCCGATCTCGTCGCCGGCGGCGTTTCAGGTAATCAGAACCTTATCAACATCATGCGGCCAATGCGTAATGTGATTGGCACCATTTGTGACCCCAACACTGCATGGATGCTACTGCGAAGCTTAGAAACGCTTGAACTGCGCATGACGCGTGCGGGTGAAAACGCCGCGAAGGTATGCGCTTATCTCAAGGCTCATCCAAAGGTCGAGGGCCTTGGTTATCTGGGCATGATTGATGACCCGCGTCAGCAGGATATTTTCAACCGCCATTGCAGCGGCGCCGGATCGACTTTTTCGCTGTTCATCAAAGGCGGTGAAGCGGAAAGCTTCAAATTTCTCGATGCACTGAAGATTGCTAAACTGGCCGTCAGCCTCGGCGGTACCGAGACACTGGCCAGCCACCCTGCTGGGATGACGCATTTGTCCGTCCCTCAGGAACGGAAGGACGCGCTTGGCATTACAGACAATCTGGTGCGGGTCTCGATCGGCATTGAGGATCCCGATGATCTCATTGCCGATTTCGAACAGGCGCTCGCTCAGGTCTGAACCACACGCCAGTCCAGGATTGGCCAGCCTTTGCTTTCCGCTAGCCGGGCCAGCGGACCGTGTGGGTTGGTGGCAAAGGGTTCGTCCGCGTAGCTGAGCAAGGGCGCGTCGGAAACATGGTCTGAATAGGCGCGGATGTGGCAATGTGCACGGTCAAGGCCGTGCGTGTTCATCCAGGCCTTGACCAGTTCGAGCTTTTGCGCGTCATAGCAATTATGGCCATCAATCCGCGCCAGCACATGTCCAGTGCTGTCGGTAGACAAATCAGTCGCGATGACATCGTCAAAGCCAAGACGTTTGGCAATCGCCTCGACATATAAACGATAAGAAGCCGTGGCCATCACATGCCGGTATCCCGCCACCTTTTCCTCGGCGACGCGGGCAAGCAACTGCGGATAGACATTTTTGCCCACCACAATATCCGCGTGACTTTCAAGATATTTGGCAAAACGCGCCTTTGGCACGCGCCGGCCAATCAACAGAATTTGTGCAAACTGCTTGAGCCGCGCCCGGTCCCAAATCTTGAGCGCATAAAGCGCGAGCCCCAGGGGCAGTAGCGGTGAAAGGAACAATCTCCACGGTGACTTGTTAAAAGCCATATGCAGGAGGAACCCATTATACGTGGCGCGTCGGGTGACGGTCTTGTCCATATCGTAAATGGCAAGCAGGGTAGTCTCGGACGAGTTCATGTGCGCGGTTCAGGCATATCTTTGACAGAAAAGTCTATAGGCTTGTGATAGTTCCGATTATACGCCAATTATATGGCCATGGCTAATCCTGCAGATTTCTTGCTAGAAGATCTGTCCGGCGGCGGACAGGTTATTCGGCTGTCTGGGGACTTTGCGATCGCCACTATCGGCGATCTCGATGGTCGCTTGCGGGAAATTGATGCACCCATTTCGCAAATCGACATTTCCGCCGTTAGCCATATGGATACGGTCGGCGCGTGGCTGGTACACCGCACCGCCAAGGAGCATTCGGCAGAAATCACCGGGCGCGCCAATGATGCCGGTCGACTGATCGATGCCATTAGTGGCGTGGACGCGAACCCGGTCGTTCCAAAGCCCCATATTTCTTCGCTCAACCGCTTTCTTGCCGAAGTCGGCAGCGGCGTTGTTGTTGGTATCATGACGCTTTTGCAATTCCTTGGTTTTGTCGGGCAAGTTGTAAAAGCGTTTTTTATCTTGCTCATGAACCCAAGCCGCTTTCGCTGGCATGCCGTGGTCCAGCATTTCGATATGGTTGGGGTCCGTGCGCTGGGCATTGTGGGCCTGATGAGCTTTCTCATCGGCATCGTGATTGCTCAGCAAGGTGCCGTCCAGTTGCAGCAATTTGGCGCAGAAGTGTTTACCATCAACCTCATCGGCAGGCTGACGTTGCGCGAACTCGGCATATTGATGACAGCGATCATGGTCGCTGGCCGGTCGGGCTCCGCCTTTGCAGCGCAGATCGGGACGATGCAGATTACCGAAGAAATTGATGCCATGCGCACAATTGGCGTCGTGCCAACCGAAGCACTGGTCGTACCGCGAGTGATAGCTGCTGTAATCATGATGCCGTTGCTTGGTATTTATGCGTCGCTGATGGCGATTATTGGCGGGGGAATTCTGTGCTGGATTGTGCTTGAAATTCCGCCCGTCACTTTTGTTCAACGGTTGCGTGAAGTGACGCCCATGACAGACTTCTGGATTGGCCTAATCAAGGCACCGGTATTCGGCGCCATCATCGCAATGGCGGGCTGTTTTCAGGGCATGCAGGTAAAGGGTAATGCCGAACAGGTCGGGTTGAAGACAACTGCGGCTGTCGTGCAAGCCATTTTTCTGGTCATCGTGCTTGATGCGTTTTTCGCGGTTTTCTTCAGCGAAATCGGTTGGGATTAACGCATGGCCCAATCAAGCATCATTTCAGTGCAAGGTCTTTGCAATCAATTTGACGATCAAATCGTCCACGAGGATCTCGATCTGGAGGTGCGCCGTGGCGAAATCCTCGGCGTGGTGGGTGGGTCAGGCACTGGCAAATCGGTGCTCATGCGATCAATCATCGGCCTCCAAACACCCGTTTCAGGTCAAATCAGTGTTTTCAACGAAGGCATGATTGGCAAGGAGGAAGACGAGGCGACCGACGTGAGGCGGCGTTGGGGGGTCTTGTTCCAAGGTGGCGCGTTGTTTTCGACGCTGACGGTTGCAGAAAATGTGCAAGTGCCTCTGCGTGAATTTTATCCGGAATTCAGCAAGCCTTTGCTCGATGAAATTGCACGCTATAAAATTTACCTGAGCGGCTTACCCGCCGAAGCCGCGCATAAATATCCATCGGAGTTATCAGGGGGCATGCGCAAACGTGCTGGTTTGGCCCGTGCACTGGCGATGGATCCGGAACTGCTATTTCTGGACGAACCAACCGCGGGACTGGATCCCATTGGCGCATCCAACTTCGACAATTTAACCCGCGATTTGAAAGAGACGCTGGGCCTTACCGTTTTTCTAATCACGCATGATCTGGACACCTTATATGCCATCTGCGACCGGGTAGCCGTTCTCGCCGACAAGAAAGTCATTGCCGTTGGCGCAATCGAAGAATTGTTGGCAATCGATCACCCATGGATCAACGAATATTTTGGTGGTCCGCGCGGGCGCGCTGCACAGCGTGGACATAGAGACCGACATACCGCCAAATCACTTACAACCGCGCATCAGCCAGGAAAGTCATAGGACGTACGATGGAGACCAAATCCAACTATGTGATGGTGGGCGCAATCACGCTTCTGCTTTTGGCCCTGTTGGCCGCGTTCACGGTCTGGCTGTCGCGCGTGGGCGATGGCGACAAAAAAGAATATGACATATTCTTTCAGCAATCCGTGAACGGCTTGGCGAAAGGCTCCGGTGTATCTTTTTCCGGTGTGCCGGTCGGTCAAATCGAAAGCATTGAATTATGGGAACCCGATCCCGACTTCGTGCGGGTGCGCATAAGCATTAAAAACACCGTGCCTGTGCTTCAGGGCACGACCGCGACGATTCAGGGTGTTGGCTTTACAGGGGTCTCCGAAATTCAGCTCGATGGTGCTGTAAAGGGTGCACCTGCATTGGCCTGCCCTGAGGTAAAGCCGGAAAGCGCTTGCCCCGGGGGCGTGCCGGTGATCCCGACAAAGCCTGGCGCGCTTGGCGAATTGCTCAACAACGCACCTTTGCTTCTGGAGCGGCTTTCGACATTAACCGAGCGGCTCACCAACATTCTGTCGGACAAGAATGAACAGTCGATCGAACAGATTTTGGACAATGTGGAAAGTGTGTCCGGCACACTTGCTGCGCAAGGACCGGATTTGCGGGCCGCCATTCAAGAGTCGCGCATCGCTTTGCAAAAAGCGGGGCTAGCTGCAGACGAAATTACCAAGATGGCGGGATCGACCAATAAGCTGCTCGACAGCGATGGTCGCCCCATGTTGGATGAATTGCGCAAAACGCTTCGATCCGCAAATGGCAGCTTGGCAGCGTTGGAAACAACGTTGAATAACGCAAATCCGGCTATTGAAACACTCAATACGCAGACACTGCCCGAAGTAACGCAATTGGCGCGCGATTTACGAGATCTGTCAGGATCGCTGAAATCGGTCACCGAAAAAGTCGATCAAGGTGGCGTCGGAAGCGTGGTCGGCGCGCCCGCCTTACCCGATTATAAACCCGGCAGCAGGAAGTGAAAATGATGTTCAGCAAAATCTCCGGCATGCGCATTTTTGCCTTACCTCTCGTCTTGGCGCTGGGTGCGTGCGTCAGCTTCGGAGGCAAAGCGCCGCCTTCGATGCTCGTGCTCACGTCTGATAATATTGTGTCGGCCGGAAGCGCACGTATGGCTTCTAGCGCAGAGACTCTGGTCATCCAAACGCCAGCGGTTCCGCGCAAGCTTGATACGAACCGCGTCCCCGTGCAGATAAACGCCAGCAGCATTGCCTATTTGAAGGATGCGTTTTGGGCAGACAAACCTGCTCGATTGATGCAGTCATTGCTGGTTGAAACGCTTTCAGCAAAAAGCAGCAATCTGGTGTTGAACGAAGTTGATGCGGGCGGCAAGGCGTCAGTATATCTGTCAGGCAGCCTTCTTGAATTCGGTATTGATGCCGCAACGAACGAAGCCGTTGTCGTCTATGACGCAGTCAAGATCACACGCGGCAATCCGACCGAAAAACGCAGGTTCGAAGCACGCCGGCCGCTGTCTGTTGTTGCACCGGCTCAAGCAGGTGAAGCTTTGAACGCCGCTGCAAATGACGTTGCAGTGCAGATAGCCGGCTGGACAAACTGAAACCACGGCAAAGGTTAAAGAACGAACCCTTCGGGCGGCGGCCAGCCCTTGGCAAAGGTTGCCATCACTTTAAAAAGTGCGCCCATGGATTCGCGCTTTACCAGACGGTTGCGCGCGTCGGAAATTTCAGTCGCCCGATCCGGATGTGCGTCCGCCAGCGCCTGAGCGCGTTGATCGATACCAAGGCTTGAAAGCCAAACCCCCTGGGTCGTCGGCCCCGCAACAATTAACCCGTTGGCGTGCGCCCTTTGTGAGAGCTCCTGAAAATTGACATGGGCGGTCAAATCGCAAAGGCCCGGACTTGAAAACGGGTCGGCATATTGATGATTTTGGACGGCTTGTAGGGTACTGCCCAACCCCGGTTGGCTGTAACCATAATCGATGATCAACATCGCTCCGCCCTGCTTTGCCAGCCGACTTGAAATCTTATGCATGATAAGGGATGCATCAGGACAAAGTTCGAAAATACTGCCGACGGCAGAATAGCGCAACGGCTCAGGAATGAAATCATCGGTGGAGCGCGTGCCTGGCATGGCGGCAAAGCGCGCTCCGCGATCGCGCACAACCACTCTTTCGCGCCATCCGGCATGGGTCGCAATCATCTGCTGCACGGGCAGCGCATCGAAAAACTCGTTTGCGACAATCAGCAAGGGACCATCGTCGGGTATTCTGTCCAGGTCGTCCTGAAAGATCGCTTGCGGAACCGCCTCCTGCTGCTTTTGGCGTAAAACAGTGCTGTTCTCGAAAAAATGGACCAGGGGTTCCCAGCCAAACCGCTTCATGGTTCTCAGCGCGTCTGCTGCCAGCGTTCCGCGGCCCGGGCCAAGTTCGACATAATGGCAATTGGTTGGGCTATCGTGCCGCAACCATAAGTCGCTTAGCCATATGCCAACCATTTCGCCAAACATCTGGCTGATTTCGGGTGCAGTCACGAAGTCACCTTCGACACCAAGCGGATCTGCCCCGCCATAATATGCGGTGTTTGCCACACGCATATATTCAGCCACGCTGATGGCGCCAGACTTCTCGATCTGCTGCGCCAGACGCAGCGCGGTTTGCTCTGCCTCAGGCGACACTGTTACTGCCGGCAATTGGCTCAACCCGGCGGCGGCGGGCACCTGCCGTCAACACCAGGAACAGACCAATCAGGATCATCGGGATTGTCAAAAACTGTCCCATGCTAAAGCCGGTTGCTTCGACGAGCCACTGCAGTTGCTGGTCAGGCTCTCTGAAAAATTCGACGGTAAACCGCGAAAACCCATAAATTAACGCGGCCATGCCGAACAAAAAGCCTGGCTTGTACCGCGCATCTGTTTTCCAGAATAAAGGCCATAAGATTGCGGCCATGAGCAGACCTTCCAGCGCTGCTTCATAAAGCTGGCTTGGGTGGCGCGGCAAATCACCGCCATTTGGAAAGACAATGGCCCATGGCACGTCCGTCACCCTACCCCAAAGCTCGTCATTCACAAAATTTGCCAGACGGACGAGAAACAGGCCGAAAGGAATGCAGCAAGCTACATAATCACAGACCCGAAGAAACGATATCTTGTGCTTCCGTGCCAATAGCCAGATCGCGAATATCGTACCAAGGGTCCCGCCGTGCAGCGACATCCCGCCTTCCCACAATTTGAAGACGTCCAGCGGATTCTGGAGGATCGAAGGCTGGTAAAACAAGATATACCCGATCCGCCCGCCCAGAATGATGCCCAATGTGGCATAAAGGATCATGTCGTCAGCATGTTCGCGCGACATAGGTGCGCCGGGACGCGCAAGCAGCTTCAATAACAACCAGTAGCCCAGCAATATGCCCGCCAGATAGCCAAGTGAGTACCAGCGGATCTGGAAAAAGCCGAGATCCAGTGCGACCGGGCCAACACCGAGATCCGTAAACTGTAAATAGCTCGTGGCTGAAGCGATAATCTCAAATGACACAGTATTTCCTCAGGATATTTTGACATTCCTATAGAGCGAAATAGAAGGTGCACAAAGAGTTTAGGAGAGAATCATATGCCGTCCCCGTTGGACCTTGCAATCGATGCCACAATAGCCCGTTTGATGGACAATGATGGCCCATTGGCCATTACCCATGTCGAGAAATATGGTGTGCAAATACCTGTTTTTGCGAAGGCACCCGGCAATGTAGCTGATTATCTCGCATTTTTCTGCGCCACCCACGGCCAAAAGGAATTTTTGGTCGATGGCGGCATCCGTTTAAGTTTTGCTGAAACATATCAAGCTGCGCGCATATTGGCGGGTGGCCTGGTTGAGGGTCACAAGCTGGAAAAAGGCGAGCGGGTAGGCATTGCGGCGCGTAACTCGGCAAACTGGATTGTCGCTTATATGGCGATCATCATGGCCGGCGGGGTTGCAACCTTGCTCAACGGCTGGTGGCAAGGCGGTGAACTTGCCGAAGGCATTCGCATGGTCGGTTGTCGCTTTGTACTAGCCGACGAGCAACGCGCGGCACGCATGGCTGGTCAGGACATTGGGACATGCGAATTGCTTATCTTCAATCATGACGAGCTGCCGCTGGACGGTTTATCGGTGTTCACCGCTAAAGGCGGGGGAGCAACGACCGCCCTGCCCACCATCGACCCGCTGGATAATGCAACAATATTATATACTTCAGGGTCGACCGGACAGTCAAAAGGCGCGGTTTCCGATCACCGGGCTGTGGTGCAGGGCGCCATGAGCTATGTGGGACAAACGCTCGTTTTCTTCGAGCTTTTATCATCAGGCGGCCAAGAAATGCCGGCGCAGCCATCAGCCTTGGTCAATGTGCCTTTGTTTCACGTTACCGCGTCCATTCCCTTGGTGCTGCAAAGTTTCGCCATTGGACGCAAACTCGTGCTGATGCCCAAATGGGATGCCGAGGACGCGATGCGCATCATCGAAAAGGAACGCATCAGTTATTTTGTCGGCGTGCCGTTGATGAGCATTGAACTTGCAACGCATCCTGCCCGGCACAAATATGACCTCACCAGCTGTACGGCGTTCGCGGCCGGAGGTGCGCCACGCCCGGTCGAGCATGTGAAGAAAATCCGCAAGGAAATGAGCTGGGGCTATCCGTTGTTGGGCTATGGCCTCACCGAAACAAATGGCGTCGGGTGCGGCAATTACACCGACAATTATCTTGCAAAACCTTCAAGCACTGGACCTGCAACAAAGCCGCTGGTGGACGTGCAAATGCTCGGCGATGACGGAAACGTTCTGCCGCAGGGCGAACGCGGCGAAGTTGGCATTCGTACAATCGCCAATTTCAACGGCTATTGGAACAATGACGACGCCACGCGCGACGCCTTTACCACCGACGGTTTTTTCCGGACGGGCGACATCGGTTATCTCGACGAAGACGGCTATTTGTTCATCGTTGACCGCAAGAAAGACATCATCATCCGCGGCGGCGAGAATATCAGCTGCCCCGAGGTCGAAGCCGCTGCCTATGAACATGACTCGATTGTGGAACTATCCGTATTTGGCATTGCGGACGAAAAATATGGCGAGGTTCCTGGCATTGTCTATCACACAAAGGACGGCGCTCCCTTGCCCGCAGAAGAATTGAAAGCATTTTTGGCGCCTCGCCTTGCACCGTTCAAAATGCCTGCGCACTTCTGGCAAGTCGCGGAACCATTGCCGCGTTTGGGGACCCAGAAAATTGATCGGGTTGCATTGCGACGCGAATATAATGCCAAGATATCTGCTTAAGGCTGACACGACGTCCAATCGCGCCTAAGGCCATATCATGGCATCAACGGCTGAACGGATTATCAAACAGCGCGATATTATCGACCGGAATGCGCTTGCCGAAAAGATTGAGTCCGTCGTGCGCGAAAGCGATGGGCAAACGCGCCGTCCGCGCGTCCTCGAGATACTGCAAACCGCGCTTGTCAACGGGCGTGCAGAAATACAACGCCGCCTGGCGGAAAACCCGTCGCAGGGCTATCGGGCATCAGCCGAACAGTCGTTTTTGATCGATCAGATTGTTCGCCTGATTTATGATTATGTGACGGTGCACGCATATCCCGCCGCGAACCGTTCTGCTTCGGAACGCATCGCGGTCCTCGCTGTGGGCGGATATGGCCGGGGCGAAATGGCGCCGCACAGCGACGTCGATATTGCTTTCGTCACCCCTTACAAACGCAGTTCGTGGACCGAGCAAGTTGTCGAAGCCATGCTGTATCTCCTGTGGGACCTTGGCCTCAAGGTCGGACAGTCAAGCAGATCGCTCGATGAAACCGTGAAGATGGCGCAAGAGGATTTGACAATCCGGACGGCGCTTCTTGAAAGCAGGTTTGTTTGGGGCGACCGCGGCGTGTATGAAGAGGCATCGTTGCGTTTCTGGAAAGAAGTCGTTGCAAACACCGCATCCGACTTTGTGCGGTTGAAGATGGCCGAGCGCGACGAACGCCATAAACGCATGGGTGACAGCCGCTATGTTGTCGAACCCAATATTAAGGATGGCAAAGGTGGTCTGCGGGATTTGCACACCCTCTATTGGATAGGCAAATATATCCACAAAGTCTCGGCGGCGTCTGAGCTTGTGCACGTTGGTCTGCTGACAGCAGACGAGTATAACCGGTTCCGGAAAGCCGAAAACTTCCTGTGGGCAGTCCGTTGTCATATGCATAATATTACCGGGCGCGCGGAAGAACGGCTCACTTTTGATCTGCAACGCGAAGTGGCCGAGTTGATGCAGTTTGCCGATCGCCCTGGGCGGTCCGCCGTTGAGCGCTTCATGCATTACTATTTTCTCAACGCCAAAACTGTCGGCGACGTGACTGGCCTGTTCCTTGCCCATTTGGACGAAGCCATGGGCAAAAAGGGCCGCCGGTTTCTTCCGAGCTTCAGCCGCAAGCCGCGCAAGCTCAATGGCTTTCAATTGGATCGCGGGCGATTGGCATTACCCGATGACCAGTTCTTTGTTCAGGATCCGGTCCGCTTGCTCGAAATCTTTCACCTGGCCGATTTGCACGAATTGGAAATCCATCCACTTGCGATGCGCGTCGCACAAAGGGATGCGCGACTGGTCGATAAGACCGTGCGGCGCGACCCGCGCGCCAATGCGCTATTTCTGGATATACTGACATCACCGCGTGATCCCGAGACGGTGCTCCGCTGGATGAATGAATCTACAATCTTTGGCAGGTTTATTCCTGATTTCCGGCGTGTCGTCGCGCAAATGCAGTTCGACATGTATCACCACTATACAGTCGACGAACATTCCATCCGCGCGATTGGTCTGCTGGCTGATATCAACAGGGGCAAGTTAAAACAGGACCATCCGCTTTCAACGGCCATTGTCCAGCAAATCGTCAGCAAGCGCGTTTTGTTCGTTGCTACCTTGCTGCATGATATCGCTAAGGGACGCGGAGGAGACCACAGTATCCTTGGCGCTCAGGTGGCAGAAAGCCTGTGTCCGCGTCTTGGTATGTCAGCGGCCGAAACAGAAACTGTTGCGTGGTTGGTGCGGTATCATTTGCTGATGTCAGCCACCGCATTCAAACGCGATCTGGCGGACTTCAAGACAATCTTGGACTTTGCGCAAGCGGTGCAATCGCCCGAGCGGCTAAAGCTCCTGTTGGTGCTGACGGTGGTCGATATCCGCGCCGTCGGCCCGGGGGTATGGAACAGTTGGAAACGGCAATTGCTGTCCGACTTATATGAAGCCACTGAAGAGGTGCTTCGCCTCGGGCATAAACAAAGGGGGCGCGACGAGCGCATCGCATCCAAAAAAGCCAGACTGGATTCAGCGTTGCGATTACCGGCCGACAAATTTGCTGCCTTCGCAAAAATACTCCCCGATGCATATTGGATCGCGGAGCCCGATGACATCATCGAACGCAACGCCAAGCATCTGTTAAAGCATCAAGGCACCAACCTGGCCATCGACGCATGCTTCTATCCAGACAGAGGCGCGACGCTCGTTACCGTTTTTGCAGCCGATCATCCCGGGCTCTTTTACCGAATAGCCGGAGCTATCCATTTGGCTGGCGGCAACATCATTGATGCCAGGATCCATACAAGCAGTGACGGCATGGCAATCGACAATTTCCTGATTCAAGATCCGCTGGGTCGCCCGTTTCGTGAGCAGGGCCAACTTGACCGGCTGAAACGAAATATAGAAGAAGCGCTGAGCAATCGCGCAAGACTGATGACTCAGCTGGATGCAAAGCCAAAGGCATTACGCCGGGCGGACGCCTTTAAAATCGCGCCATCGGTGTTGATTGATAATCAGGCTTCGAACCGTTTTACCGTGATCGAAGTCAACGCACTCGATCGCCCCGCCTTGCTCAACAATCTGGCCCTTGCCCTCTTTGAATCCAAAGTCACGTTGCACAGTGCGCATATCGCAACCTATGGCGAGCGGGCAGTGGATACATTTTATGTGACCGATCTGTTCGGCGCAAAAATTGAGAACAAAAACAAATTGAAAGCGCTTGAAGGCCGACTTTTGGAAGCAGCCACCGTTAAGGCCCGCGCCAAGGCAAAAGCAGCCGCATAGGTCCCAGTCGCGGTCTTTCGCAACGCCTGATGGGCACAAAAAAAGGCCAGTCTTTCGACTGGCCTTTCTTCTAACATAAAGTCAGTTTGGGAATTACATTCCCGAACCTGGACCATAGGTAACTTCAACGCGACGGTTTTGCGGTTCACGCTCACCATCAGCGGTCTGTACCAGAGGTGCAGTTTCACCGAACGCTTCAGTGGAGATTGCTCCACCAGCAACGCCCTTGGACTCAAGATACGAACGAACGGTATCGTTACGACGCTGCGAGAGACCGACGTTATACTTGGCTGTACCCGACTTGTCGGCGTGACCGGCAAGCATGACCTTGGCGCTGCCACAGTTCGAATATTGCGCAACGGCATTATCCAAGACTGACGCGGCGTCAGGACGCAGGTTCGACTTATCCCAATCGAAGAACACGATATATGGACCCGTGTTGCAAACCGGTGCCGGTGGTGGCGGTGGTGGCGGTGCGGGTGGAGCCACATATGGTGGTGGTGGCGGTGGTGCTACGACTTCAACTGGCTCAGGAGTGCCACCGAAGTTATAGATCAGGCTGCCCATGATGCTGTGCGAACGGAAGCGTGTATCTACCGCGCCGCCAAGACGATTAACCAGGTTAACCTTGTCCGCGTTGAAGAAACGATACTTCAAGCCAACATCCCAGTGATCGCTAATTGGTGCACGAACACCTGCAAGTGCCTGCCACGCAAAACCGGTATCGGAGTCATCGAGATATGCAGGCGCCGCGAATACAGTGTTCACGTCAACACGTGCAACACCGACACCGCCGCCGACAAAGCCTTGAATGCCATCATCGTCACCGAAATCCAACAGTCCATTGACCATGAAGCTCAATGCACTTGCGTCGCCATTCACACGATACGAACCGCCTCGCGCCAAAGTTGCACCACTTCCGCTGGGGAGTTGTGGTGTCTGGCTGTTGAAATTCGTTACGTCAGCCTGACGATACGACACTTCTGATTCAAGACGGAACCCGCCAAAATCATAACCAACGACGCCGCCGAAATCATAACCCTTATCTGTGTCGACCGATGCCGCATCATTAAGGCCCCTGATATCCAACTTAAGGTCTTCTACAATCATGGCACCGCCATCAACTCCAACATACCACTGGTCGTCGCGGGCCAAAGCCGGTGATGCCAGAGCAGTAGAAGCGAGCGCCAAACTTATGGCTAACTTACGCATCAACTTTCCCCTTTTCTTTCTTAGGAACGGAATTTCGAGAACGTAGGTCTATCGATTCTGTTCCATTGATGCAAGTCGCTATGTATCTATACTGTTGCTAAAATGTCGCCATTTTTGGGGAAAGTTTATAATAAAACCTACTTTTCCGAGCGTCTCCACTCATGTTGCCAAAATACCTATCAACCTGAAATATTGCAAAATCGCCGCCAGTATTGCGTGTGCTTCGCTGTCGACCACGGTACCTACTGATGGATTAGCTATTTCAGCCGGGCTAGTCCATTGACCGCTAATATACATATTCTGGCGACCAGTAGATTTGTTCCAAAGCCGCATGCCGTCATGGGGCGCCAAAAATCGTCAGCTTCCTCCAATCCAGATCGCGATCTGCCCGGCCTTGTTTGCCCACGACCCATTTGGTGTGCCGGTGACGAGCCAGCATTTCCCGATGTCGCTTGCCCGTGTGATGATGTGTGTGGTGCGGGTCACTCTGCGACTCGCAATTTTCAACTATGGCTAAATATAACCAAATAGAGTTACGATGTCAATCTGTTTTTACCCATTTGGTTATTTTATATATTATCGGCGATGACATGCTGAAATTGCTCGTGATCAGCCTAGTTCGAACCCCCCGCTTTATCAGGCTTGGCAGTGTCGTTCCGTTCACTGCCACCACCCCGCAGGTCCGTTTCACCCGTCGCGTCGAGGGCGTCGAAAAGGCAATTGAAAAGCGCCAGACTTTCATCAGTTCTTTCTTCTATCACGATTTTGATCTTGCCGTCGCTCAAGATCACCATCTCTCTCGGCGCCTTACATTTGGCGATGATTTCGTCTATCTGGGATTGGGTGAGATTTCCGGACGTCGCGGTGATGACGGATTCGGAGCATCCCCCAACGACAAGCAACATCCCCAGAAAAACGAGTGTCCTAATACGCATCCCAGCATCCCCCTTCAGATATCTGACCCCCGTCTTCAACCATCGATTTGTAACTTGAAGCATGTGCAGGATCAAGACCAGTGCCATGCGACGCAGATCGCGACTCGCAATTTTCGACTATGACGTACTCTAACCAAATAGAGTTACGATGTCAATTTTATTTTACCTATTTGGTTATTATAGCCATTACCGCAACTGGCTGTCCTTGCTGCCGCGGCGGTTGAAGCTGGAATGCTTCACCGTCGCGTCGCGGGCGGACTGGCAGTTGATGCAGGTGCGGACGCCGGGCAAGGCGGCGCGGCGGCGTTCGGGGATTGGCTCGCCACAATCGTCGCAATATTCGGCGCTTTCGCCGGCAGGCATGCGGGCGCGGGCGCCCGAGACCGCGTCCTTGACGCTATCGTCGATCTGGTCCTGCACCGCGCCGTCTCTGGTCCAACCGCCCGCCATCAGCCTTGCTCCGCATGTGGGCCAAGCGCCGACTGGATCACCAGCCCCCAGAGCGCCACGTCATTTTCATTGGACAAGGCAGGCGGCGGCGCGCGCAAGGTTTTGAGCACGGCTACCGCGTCCTCCTGAAAATCCGGCCAGTTAGCATTGACCAGCTCCGAGGCGATGTCGTCGCCCGCCGCGCCTGCAGCATTGCGGCTGAAATACTGGCCAGCAAGCACGCGCGATATCCTTTCCACGACGTCCATGTCAGCGTGTGCCGCCATGCGGCTCGTCCGCGCCGCCTTCGCCCTTTTTAGGTTCAGCGGGCGGAAAGCTTCCGCCGCCGCCGGCCGGATCATCATCATAATCCTCGGCTCCGCCCGAACCGCCAGCCCCTGCGCCAGCGCGCGTCACTTCGCCATTGCCGTAGCCGGGAGGGCTGCCACGATTTTCCTCATCGTCATTGGGCTGTGAGCCGGGCGCCTGTGGATCAGGGGCCTGCCTGTGGGGCGCCTGCGTGTTGGGCGCTTCGGGTTGTGCGGGGATGTTGGTGTCGGGTGTTGAAAGCTCGGTCATATTGCAATCTCCTTGATTGCGTAAACCATCGCAGCTTGGGCAAGGTTCCCTTGGCCGCGCCGGATGGGGCGGGGATGATGACAAGATGATTTCGGTTTGAACAGACTTTGGCTAAGGCACGTCCATGGCGCGCATCATCCTGTTCAACAAACCTTATGGCGTCCTGCCGCAATTCACCGACAAGGGGACCGAGGGCTCACCGCGCCCGACCTTGTCGGCTTTCATCGATGTGCC